>NZ_RAWN01000264.1:0-10861 GCF_003668895.1 Corallococcus sp. AB045 | reverse complement strand
CCCATGCCCCCGTCCCCCACCCCTTCCCGGGAAGTCGAACTCGCGCGCGCCGAAGCCGACATGGCCCGGCTGGAAGCGCAGCTCGCCGAACAGGTGGCCCGCGCCACCGCGGATGCCGCCGCGTTGACCGACCGGCTCGCCCGCATGCGCCAGGCCCTGGCCCGGCCGGAGCATGCCGGGGACCCGCGCCTGTCCCAGTGGGCCATGCGCCTGGAGGACACCGAGTCCCCCGAGCCGTCCCCGGAGCTCGCGCGGCTGCGTGAGAAGGCCCTGGACGCGCGTGAGGCCGCGCTGGACACGCGCCGGCAGGCCGGGCTGGACCTCCAGTCCGCGCTGCGCGTGCAGCAGGAGGACGCCGCCCGGGTGGACAAGGCGCTGACGTCCGCCGAGTCCGACCTGAAGCGCGTCGAGGACGCCGCCAGGGCTCACGCGGAAGCCGAGGCGAAGGCCCGCCGCGCGGCGGAGGCGGAGACCCAGAAGGTCGTCCCGCCCCCGGCCCTGCGCCCGTCCCAGGAGAAGCCGTCCACGGAGACGCCGACGCGCGCGGAGCGGCTCCCGGCGCGCGCGCCCGTGGCCGCCACTCCGGCGAAGAGCGACGCGCGCAAGGCGGGCCGGGTGCGGATGCACACGACCATCGACACGCGCAGTGATTCCAACTTCTTCACCGGCTTCTCGATGGACATCAGCGAGGGCGGCATCTTCATCGCCACGGTGGAGGCGGTGCCGCGCGGCACTCCGGTGGAGCTGGACTTCACGCTGCCGGGAGGCCGGCCGCTGACGGTGAATGGCGTGGTGCGCTGGGCGCGCGACGGCAACGACCGCACCCCGGACCTGATGCCGGGCGTGGGCGTGCAGTTCACGACGCTGCCGCCGGAGGTGGCGAACGCCATCTCGTCGTTCGTGGCGACGCGCGACCCGATGTTCTACCCGGACTGAGGGGCTCAGGTGCCCCAGGGACGCAGGGGCATGAGCAGCCCCGCGTCCTGGAGGCGCGCCTGGACGTCCGCGGCCAGGGCGACGTGGGCGGGGTTGGAGACGGTGAACTTCTCCGGCGTGAGGGTGATGAGCGTGCCCCGGTCCGGGATGTGCTCCACCTGGACCGGCGCGGGCAGTGGGGGCACGGGGCCGCGGAAGTCGGCGAAGTACATGACCCAGCCGCCATAGGTGCCGAGCTTGGGGAACTGCTCGGTCACGATGGTGTCCACGTGTTGATTGGACGTGGCGAGGGCGAACTCGGGTTCCCACGCGAGCGCCATGGCGCGCACCACGCCGGTCATGACAGGCGCGGTCACGACGCGGTTCGCGACCTCACTCTGGCCCAGAGGGTTGAGGATGCAATGGGAGGTCACGTAGGTCGAAGATCCGCCGCAACTGCCATTGACCCCAGAGGTTTCATCTGGCGACGCCCCGGCCCAGAGCCAGAACCTGGAGCCGTCACCAACCCGGTTGCTCTTCTGTCCCAGTAGCTTCGCAAGCGTCATAGCCTCTGGCTGGACCTGTCTCTTGCGTGCCTTTTCGAAGGTTGCTGCGGATTGATGCCAGCGGCTCCAGCTTGGATCGAGTGGAGCCATCATCCCAAGGAAGGACTCCAGGCGTCGGGCACAGGCGTCGATTGGCTCCAGACGAGCCAGCCAGTAGCAAGCCGCGTAATGCGTCTCAAGCATGGCTCCAGCATGCCTCATCGAATCGGCGGGATGGGTACCACTTCAATCGGATAGCTCCGATCTCGGAAGGCTTTTCGGAGGAAGTCAGCGAATCGCTCCTCCGCCACAATCCAGCGGATGCGCCTTCCCTGCGCCAGCCTGACTTGACGCTCCGCCTGGACAAGGATCTTGTTGAAGCCCTTGTAGAACTCCTTCAGCGTCATGTTGTCCTGGATGAACTTCGCGTAGCCCGAGCCCTTGGCCTCCAGCAGCAAATCGTCCACCAGGTCGTAGCCGTCGAAGTCGACCTCTTCGTCTCCTACCTTGAGCCGGTACGCGGAGCCCTTCGGTGCTCCAGTCACCTGGGCCTGATAGTCGCGGGCGCGGTCGGACATCGACTCGTTCACCTGCACCCACTTGCCCGGGCCTCCCGCACTGCTGCTCGCAGGAGGCGGGCCCATCGTGGCCATGGCCACCGCCGTAGAGGCGAGCGTCACCTCCACCACGCCGTCCACCACCGCCACCGCGCTCACATCCAGCACGCGTGCCGGGTTGAAGCCTGCCTGTGTCGAGCCCAGTCGTACCGCGTCCGGGAAGCGCGGCATCAACGAGAGCGCGGATGACAGCCCCACCGTCACGCCGTGACTCACCAGCACCGTCACCGCGAGCACGAAGACGCGCGCCACCTCTGGCCCCAGTGCCTGCGCGAAGACCTCCGCCGCCTCCTCCAACTCCTGGAACGTCTGCGCCCTATCCGTCGCCGTCTTCAGCGCTCCGCACGCGCGCACCACCGTGAGGAACGACTGCACGCCCACGTACGCCAGGAACACGGCGGCAATCACCGCCGCGGCCTTGGTGAACAGGGGCTCCGGCGCCGCAGCCAGTACCACCCACGAAGTGATGGCCCCCGCCACCACGGACACGAAGAACTCCGGATTCAACGTGTCCTGCAACGCGGCTCCAATACTCGCGCGCAACGGATCCAGCGACATGCCCACCGCGAGCGTCAGCCGGTCCAGTTCACCGAAGCCCGCCCCATCCTCCAGCAAGGACAGACAATCCCCTGGAGCCTCATGCGCCCGGCACCACCGCCCGTACCCGTCCCGCAGCATGAACCCGAGCCCCAGGTCCAGCTGCGCCCCCTTCTTCGCGACCGCGCGCACCACCCTCGGTGACCGCACCGTCAGCGGCACCTCCAACACCAATCGCGCCAGCGCCGCCTCGAACTCCCGCGCACTGACCGGCACCCGCCGGTCCCACGTCACCGGGGCGTACGTCCGCGTCCCCTGCTCCGTGCGCAACCGCACCGTGGGCCCGCTGGCGCAGCCCGTGAGCAGCACGACCAGCAGCCCCCACACCCCAGCCTTGCTCGCGCTCATCCGGTTCTGGCCCTGTGACACTGGCGACACTCCTCGACAGGCGCCTTCTCCGGCCCTTCCACCAATGCTATGCGCATCCATGCAATTCATTTTTAACTTGAACATCTTGACTTCACTGGGAGCACATCTTGAATCCTTCTTCCCTCCTCGTATCCCTGGCCCTGGCCGGCGTGCTGTCCGCCTGCGGTCCTGGCGAGGCGCCTGAACCCCAGCACCTGGGCAGCACCACGGCGGCGCTGGACTGCGCCGCGCTCAGCAAGCCCGTGTATCACCGGGTGCGTCCGTCCACGGGCGACAGCCTCCTCACCCTCAACGCGAACGAGGCCGCCAACGCGGCCACCACCTACGGCTATACAGACGACCGGGGCACGCCCTTCAAGGCCGCGAGTTCCTCCGGCACCAGCCTGTCCCCCGTCTACCGGCTCTACAGCCCCAGCCGGGGTGAGCACATCGTCACCATCGACGCCACCGAGCGCTCGAACCTCATCGCCTCCGGCTTCACCACCGACGAGGGCGTGGGCTTCTATGCCTCCAAGACGGCGGACGCGTGCCTCGTGCCCGTCTACCGCTTCGACAACCCGGGCCTGAAGAAACACCGCCACGCCGTCACCCAGGCGGAGCGCGACGCGCTCACCACCGCAGGCTGGACCAACGAGGGCATCAAGTTCTACGCCGCGCCCACCACGGTGGACACGAAGTTCACCTTCGTCGTCATCCCCGACACGCAGCAGGAGACGGTCTACGCCCCCACCCGGCTCACCCACCGCATGCAGTGGATCGCCGACAACAAGACGGCCCAGGACATCCGCTTCGTGATGCACACCGGCGACCTGATGGACTGGGACACGCCCGACCACCTCCACTACCAGCGCGCCAGTGATTCGTACCAGGTGCTCGACACCGCCCAGATTCCCTACGCCATCGCCCTGGGCAACCACGACACGGCGGCCGTGTGCCAGGGCGGCAGCGCGTGCCCCGGCAACGTCAACGCCAACCTGCGCAACACCACCACCTTCAACACGTACTTCCCGCTGTCCCGCTTCAAGGCCCTGGGCGGTGTGTTCGAGTCCGGCAAGTGCGACAACGCCTACCACACGTTCAACGCGGGCGGCCTGAACTGGCTGGTGTTGAACCTGGAGCTGTGGGCCCGCACGAACGCCGTGAACTGGGCGAAGACCGTGCTGGCCCAGTTCCCCCAGCACAACGTCATCATCATCACCCACTCGCACCTGAACGGCAGCGGCGGCATCGAGCAGTCGAACGGTGGCTACGGCAACAACAGCCCCCAGTACGTGTTCGACAACCTCATCAAGCAGTACGCCAACGTGCGCTTCGTCTTCTCCGGCCACGTGGGCAACGCCGCCTACCGCACCGACACCGGCGTGAACGGCAACACCATCTACCAGATGCTCAACACGTTCCACGACGGCACCACCAATCCGACGCGGCTCGTGGAGGTGGACACCGCCGCCAACACCATCACCACGCGCGTCTACGCGCCGCTGACGAACACGGAGCGGGCGGATGGCGCGAAGGCGTACAGCAACGTGAACTGGGTCCGCTGAGCTGAGACACGCGAGCCCGCTTCCCCGTCGAGGAAGCGGGCTCCGTCATCGGATGCCCCCTGGCTCAGGGCTGGTTGGGATTGCCGATGTTCTGGAAGGGATTGAACGTGTACGTCGTGGAGAACTGCGACGACGGGCTGAAGTAGTACGCGGCCAGCTTCGCGGGGTCCTTGGCGATCTCCCCGCGCAGGATGGGGCCGTCGTTCTGGTCGTCCCAGCCCCAGGGCGCGTTCGCGGAGTTGGTGCCGCAGTTGCCCGCCACCAGCCCGCAGCCGCCGCTGGTGTCTCCCCGGAACGTGCCGTCGGAGGAGAACAGCGAGGTCAGGTCGCGGCGCTGCCAGAGGCCGTCCGTGGTGCTGTAGATGTCGAGCAGCTTGTAGCGCACGTCCGGGTCCGTGGCGGACGACGGCTGCTCCGCCAGCGTGAGCGACGGGTAGTACTTCACGCCGTCTCCGACGATGTCGTAGTACGGCCACGCCTTGAGGCCGTGGCCCTTGGCCTCCTGCGCGGTGATGGGGTGGAGCTCGCCCTCGAAGGAGGCCATGGACAGCGTGCCGTCGATGGACTCCGACCCCGACCCGAGCGGACTGCCGGACGGCACGAACGCGTAGAAGTCCTTGTGCGCCACCGTCACCGCGCCCACGAGCGCGCCGTACTCACTGCCGTCGCGCTTCACGATGAGCAGCACGCCCTCGCCGTCGTTCTCGTGCTCGGTGTCGAAGATGGAGTCGGACCAGTCCCGGGGGTGGAAGAACGTGTAGAGCAGGTACCAGTGCGTGGAGGTCTCCACCACCGACTGGTAGGCGTGCGCGGTGAGCGCTCGCGAGCCGGTGTTGTCCCAGTTGTTCGTCCCGCTCCAGTCCCCGTCGAAGTCCACGCGGGTGATGAAGTCGGACTTGCCGCTGAGCGAGTGCGAGCCCGTGACGTCCACGTCCTGGTAGTGGATGGGCGCCCACCGCTTCGTCAGCGCCGCCCGCGCCGCGGACGAACCCACGCCGTTCAACAGCGCCTGCCGGCCCTGTGCGAACACCTCCTCTTCTTCCAGCACGCCCTCACCGCAGGCGGAGAGCCACATCAAAGCCGTGGTGACGGCCGTGAACTTCAGGACAGGGGGAAGACGGCGCAGCGATGACCGCATGGGGGAACCGGCCTTTCCTTGCGAGGGGAAGGCGCTCATCAGACATCACCGTGAAATCTTTGTGAACGAAGGTTTGCTTGAACTTCCTGCCAAAGCCGTATGGCCTTGCGGGTGACCGTTCCGTCCGTGGGGCGGTCATTTCCAGGAAGGTGCTCCGTGATGAACATCCGTTCGTGGCTGGCGCTGTCGACGCTGGGATTGACCCTGTCCGCTCCGCTGGTGTTGGCGCAGCCGCGGTCCAGCCATGTCGATGCCACGTCCTACCTGTCGTCCCAGCCGGAGTATCTGTCGTGGCTGGAGCTGCGCTCGAACCTGAAGGACAACTTCGACCACATCTGTGGGGACACGTTCTGCGAAGGCGAGTACAGCAACATCCAGTCGCTGCGCTTCCAGTGTTCCGTCAACAGCGGGACGGGTGTCATTGGCCAGTGCGTCTGGGTGTTCGCCGCGAGCAACGAGGAGCTCAACCCGTCCACGGGTGAAATCTCCGTGCAGACGCAGACCTGGACCTGCCAGAGCCCGCTGGCCAGCGGCACCACCATGGCCTCGCTGCTGACGGCGCTCTCCGGGACCTCGCCCCTCTACGCCACGCTGCCCGGCACCAGCACGACGATCTACGACGGCCTGGTGGACTGCCTGTAGTCGACGGACGTCGTCAGACATCGCGACCGCGCGGGAGCGCTTCGAGCCTCCGCTCGACCTCCACATCCAGAGTGTGGAGGTCGCTTCAGGGCAGAGCGTCCTCGTGCTCACCGTGGGCGGCATCAGCGATTCCGTGCCGTACACCTTCGACGGGTGGGCAACACGACCCGCAAGATGGCGCAGGAGCGCTATGAGCTGCTGTTGCTGGAGCGTGCGCACAGCCGCCGTCGCTGGGAGAACCAGGAGGCCGATGAGGTGCTGCGCATCGTCGAGGCGGCTCGGTCCGCGGGGCGTCTCGTGGGACCGGTGGGACGGGGCCTGCCCGAGCTGCTCGACCGCCTTGGTGTACACCACAAGGGCAGGCTCTTGCGCGTGGCGCCAGGGACGCCAGGGGGCAGTGGCTCCGGACGATGTCGCCCCCCGGGGCCGCCGTTCGTCACCGCACGGTGGGGTCTCCGGCAGTGGACAACCGGGCGTCGGGCATGCCGGCGGAGCAATCCCTATCTTACCGGCGCCATCCGTCGGATACCGGACCGGCCTCCGTGGCAGGGGGTGAAACACAGGCCCTGTTTCTGGCAGAAAGAAAGACAACCCATGAGGGGGTGGGACCGCGTCCCCCCTGAAGGAGTCCCTGTCGCATGAGCACGATTCTCCGGACCCCACCCCTCGCTGGCGGCCGTCCCCCTCGTTGGGATTCGCGCCGCCGCGCCCCGCCAGCCTCCGCGTCCCTTCCCCCCGTGGAGAAGGTGAACCTGGCCCACGCATCCACCGACCTGCCGGCGCCTGGCATTGCCCGGCCCGTGGGCACGCTCCACGGCCAGCCCGTGCACCTGGTGCGGCTGATGGGCACCGGCCCCTGGTGCCGGCACGCCACCGGCGATGTCCTGTTCTTCGTCACCCGGGGCACCCTGCGTGTGGAGTTGCGCGAGCGCACCGTGGACCTGGAGGAAGGCGAACTGCTCATCGTCCCCCGCGGCGTCGAGCACCGTCCGGTCGCGGACGCGGAGGCGCTGGTGCTGATGTCGGCTCCATCGCCCGAAGGGGAGGCGGCCGGGCAGTCTCCCGCCCCCTGAGCGGCGTCCTGCCGCCCCCCGGCCAGGCGAGCCCCTGTCCTGCCCGGGCGCGGTGATTCCTCCCAGGGAACCCACGGCGCACTTTTGCCCTGAACGAACGGAAGGGGGCTTCCCGCGTCGGTTCACCCGCCGCTGGACGACCGCCGCCCTTCACGAGGAGCGAGAGCCGCCATGCGCATCCACCACCTGAACTGCACCACGATGTGCCCGCCCGGCCGGCGGCTCATGGACGGGCGGCGCGGCTTCACCGGCCCGGCGGCGCTCACCTGCCACTGTCTGGCGTTGGAGACGCCTCGCGGCCTGGTGCTGGTGGACACCGGCTACGGCCTCAATGACGTGTACGCGCCCCGCGTGCGGCTCAACGGCCTGTTCCGGGACGTGCTCTGCCGCCCCGCCCTGGCGGAGGAGTCCACCGCCATCCGCCAACTGGAGCGCATGGGCTTCCAGGCCAGCGACGTGCGCGACATCGTCCTCACGCACCTGGACTTCGACCATGCGGGCGGCCTGGATGACTTCCCCCACGCGCGCGTGCACGTCCTGGCGGACGAGTACCGCGTGGCCACCGCGCAGAAGACCTGGCTGGACCGCGCGCGCTTCCGCCCGATGCAGTGGTCCAAGGAGACGCGCTGGGAGACCTACGTCCCCCACCGGGGTGAAGGCTGGTTCGGCTTCGACTGCGTGCGCGAGCTCACCGGACTGCCGCCGGAGATCCTGCTGGTACCGCTCGTGGGCCACACGCTGGGACACGCGGGCGTGGCCATCGACACCGGGGAGGGGTGGCTGCTGCACGCGGGCGACGCTTATTTCTACCATGGCGAGATGGACCTGGACCGCTACCGGTGCACCTCCGGCCTGCGCGCCTACCAGAAGCTGATGCAGAAGGACGGGTGGATGCGCTGGTACAACCTGCGCCGGCTGCGCGAGCTGGTGCAGCGCCACGGCGAACAGGTGACGGTGTTCTGCGCGCACGACTCGCTGGAGTTCGAGCGGCTGGAGGAGCGCGAGAAGCTGCCCGCGGACTTCCCCATCCAGCCCGGCCTCGTCGCCCCCGTGCCCTCGCTGCACCTCTAACGGGCGTCACTGGTGGAGCGGAGACGACTCCGCCACCGACGTCTCCTCCATCAGCCGGGGCACGCGCGGCAGGTCCACCGTGAAGGTGGCGCCCCGCCCCGGCACGCTCTCCACGCGGATGACGCCGCCGTGCGCCTCCACCAGCTGGCGGGCGATGTAGAGCCCCAGCCCGTAGCCGGCCTTCGTCCGCGCGGCGCGCTCCCGCTCGAAGCGCTCGAAGACGCGGCGCTGGGCCTCCGGCGCGATGCCCACGCCCTCGTCGCGCACCCGCAGCCGCGAGTGGTCCGCGTCCAGCGCGCATACCGACACCGTCACCGGGTGGCCCCGGCCGAACTTCAGCGCGTTGGACAAGAGGTTGGTCACCACCCGGTCCAGGCGGATGCGGTCCCACTGCCCCACCTGCCCCTCCTCCACCTCCAGCCGCAGGTCGCAGCCCGCCTCCACGGCGGCCTCCGCGAAGCGCTCCACCACCTCGCGCGCCAGCTCCCCCAGGTCCATGGGCGCCGCGTCCAGCAGCCGCTTGCCGGAGGACAGCCGCGACAGGTCCAGCAGGTTGTGGAGCAGCTGGCCCAGCCGCTGCGCCTGCCCGCGCGCCGCCACCAGTCCCTGGCGCACGTCCTCGTCGCTGCCGGCCGCCTGCGAGCGCTGCACCTTGCTGAGCAGCAATTGCAGCGCTTGCAAGGGATTGCCCAGGTCGTGCGCGGTGACGGCGATGAGGTCCACCGCCTCGCGCGCCTCGCGCAGGAGCCGCGTGTTCTCCAGGGCCAGCGCCGCGCGGCCGGCCAGCTCCTCCACCAGCACCTGGTCCGCCTGCGTGAAGCGGCGGTGGCCCCGGGCCGTCAGCAGCACGAAGGCGCCCAGCGTCTCGCTGCCCGCGCGCAGGGGCACCACCATGGAGGAGCCGATGGCGACGCGCTCGATGAGCAGCCGGTGCTCGTCGGTCTCCGCGGAGGCCGCCAGGTCGTCCATCTCCACCTCCACGTCCATCCGCGAGCGCCCGGTGCGCATCACCTCCCAGACGACCGGAGGCATGCCCGAGCGGGGCGGAAACCGCCGCAGCGCCTCCCACAGGCTCGCCTCGCGTTCGGGCTGCACGTGCGTCACCGCCCGGGGCCTCAGCTCGCCCGCGGGCGTGAGCAGGTAGAGGATGCAGCCGTCCGCCACCTCCGGCACCAGCAGCCGCGCCACCTCCGCCGCCGTCAGGTCGGGGTCCAGGGACTGGTGGAAGACGCGGCCGGCCTCCGCGAGCAGCTCCTGCACCCGCTCCTGGCGCCGCTGCTCGGTGATGTCGCGCGTCACCACGGAGAAGCCCTGGGGCCCGCCGTCCTCGTCGCGCAGCGCGGTGATGGACACCTCCGCCCAGAAGCGCGAGCCGTCCTTGCGCTGCCGCCAGCCCTCCGTGCGCAGCCGCCCCTCCTGGAGGGCCCGCGACAGGTCCCGCTCCGACCTGCCCGCCGAGGCCTCCTCGGACGTGTAGAAGACGGAGGTGGGCCGGCCTTGAATCTCCGCCTCGCTCCAGCCTTGGATGCGCTCGGCGCCCGGGTTCCAGCTGGCCACCCGTCCGCGCGCGTCCAGCAGCACCAGGGCGTAGTCGCGCACGCCCTCCACCAGCGCCTGGAAGCGGTGCGCGCTGGCCACCGCCTCGCGCCGGAGCGGGTGGAGCCGGCGGTGGAGCACCCACGCCAGCACCCCCGCCACCGCCAGCCCCAGCAGGGAGGCCAGGAGCAGCAGCGCCGTCTCCCACCGGTCCACCCGCACCGAGGACCGGTTCTCCACGGACAGCCGCTCCTGCACCCTGCGCTCCAGGTGGGCCTGCGCCTCGCGCACCCGCCCGTGGGCTTGGGCGAGCCGCTCGCGCGCCAGCTTCTGTTCCTGGGGCGTGGGCGTGTTCACGAGCGCGCGCAGGGCCGCTTCGTGCGCCTGCTCCGCGGCGCGCACCTCCCACACCAACGCCTCGTCCGCGGGAGTATCCAGCCGCGCGGCCAGCCGTTCCGCGGTGTCCAGGAAGCGCCGCCGTGCCTGCGCCGTGTCCCGGGAGAGCGACTGCCCGCCCGCCAGCAGCGAGCTGTTGGCCAGGGACACCTTGTCGCTGAAGGCCCGCCCCAGCAGCCCCACCTCCTGCAGGTCCAGGGAGCGCTCCATCACCCGTGACCGCACGGAGGCGCGCGTCAGCAGGAGCGCCACGACGGCCAGGACCAACAGGACGAGCGCCACCAGGAGGCTCGCCCCGAGCCCCCACCCCTCCTCCTGTCTCGCGCGCCTGGGACCTGCCGCCATGCGTCCCTTTCCCGCTGGACGCACATGTCCATTCGCGCCCCCGCGTCCATTCACGGTGGGGCCCTCCCTCCCT
>NZ_RAWN01000263.1:0-10875 GCF_003668895.1 Corallococcus sp. AB045 | reverse complement strand
GGGCTCCTCCGGCTTCTCCTCCGGAGGCGGTGGGGGCGGCGGCTTCTGCACCTCCACCATGACCATCTCCACCGGCTTCTGGATGGCCGCGAGCTTGCGGCCCTCCAGGGTGGAGAGAAGCCCGAAGCCCACCCCGTGCAGCGCGAGCGACACGAGGACGAACACGAGCAGGAACCGCGTCGAGCGGTCGCGCTGGGGCAGGGAAGAGGGGTCGAGGACCGCCTGGCTCATCGTCGCTCAGCCTCGTGTCAGGGCGTGGCGGGCGCGGCCCGGGGAGGGGCGGCGTCCTTCTCGATGTTGAGGGCGAACTTCGCGATGCCCTGGCCCTTCACCACGTCGATGAGGCGCATCACGCGGCCGTAGGCGAGCGTCTGGTCCGCGCTGATGATGGCGCGCGTGTCCTTGTCCTTGGCGACGGCTTCCGTCACGCGGCGGGACAGGTCCGCTTCCGTCACCTCCGCGCCGTCGAAGTAGAGCTTGCCCTCCTTGTCGAGGACGACGTTCACCAGGCCCTGCACCGTCTCACCGCCATTGGCGGCGCGGGGCAGGTCCACCTCCACCGTCTCGCGGACGATGAAGTTGGCGGTGACCATGAAGATGATGAGCAGCACCAGCACCACGTCCACCAGCGGGGTGACGTTGATGCCTGAGATTTCCTCGTCGCTGTCGTTCGCGCCGCCGGCCATGGGCTAGTTGCCCCCCGCGGCGCCCGGCTTGCGCGCCTTCATGGCGCCCACGAGCGCGTGGCCCAGGGCGGTGGTGCGGCTGGTGAGCGTCTTCAGTTGGCGGTTGAAGATGTTGAAGGCGACCACGGCGGGGATGGCGACGGCGAGGCCCACGGCGGTGGCGACGAGCGCCTCCGAGATGCCGGCCATCACCGTCTGCTGCATGGCGCCGCCCTTGGTATTCATGGCGCCCAGGTCGTTGAAGGCCTTGATGATGCCGAGCACCGTGCCGAACAGGCCGATGAACGGGGCGTTGTTGCCCAGCGTGCCCAGGATGGACAGGCCGCGCTCGTACTGGGGGCGCTCGCGGGCGACGGTGGACGCGATGACCTGCTCCACGGTGTCGGGGCCCTGCGGCGCGGAGGCCAGGGCCTCGCGGATGACGGAGGCCTCCATGCCCTTCTGGTTCTTCACCTCACCGGCCACGGCGTCGAACTCGCCGCGCGCCAGGCGCACCGCCAGGGCCTCCGAGTTGGGCAGCCGGTGGCGCGAGAAGTACACGGCGCGCTCCAGCATCACCGCGATGGAGATGATGGACAGCGACACGAGCAGCCAGAGCACCCACTCGGCGCTGCCCAACGTCACCCCGAGCAGCTTGCTGCTCAACCATCCGAGTTCGGGTTGGGCCGCCTGGGCCAGGAGGAAGAAGGACGTCATGTGGGAAATGCCCGGTTCAAGAGTGGGACCGCTCTAACGCGCGGCGCAGTCTCTTGTTCCCCCCGACTCAAAAGTCAAATGGAACGGGGTGGAGTTCACCCCGCTGTCGCGCGCCATTGGACGGGCGCGGCGAAACCAGGGCGCGGATGTCATATCTCGGGCACCGGGAGGGACGGGCGTTGGAGTGCCTGCCCCGCCGGGCGGGCGACCGTCGACTTTCAGGGCCTGCGGTTGGGGCTGCTGGTCTGCGCGGGGTCGCGCTCCACGACGGGGCCGAGGATGGAGTCGATGCGGCGCAGGAGCTCCGCGTCCAGCTTCACGCCGGTGGCCTTCACGTTGTCGAGCACCTGCTCCGGCTTGGACGCACCGATGATGGCGGAGGAGACGCTCTTGTTCTGGAGCACCCAGGCGATGGAGAGCTGCGCCATCGACAGGCCTGCCTCCTGGGCCAGCGGCTTGAGCTGCTGGACGCGGGTGAGCACGTCGTCGGTCATGAAGCTGGTCATGAACTGCGAGCCCGGGGTGGCGGCGCGGGTGTCCGCAGGCGGGGGCTTGCCAGGGAGGTACTTGCCTGAGAGCACGCCCTTGGCCATCGGGGACCAGACAATCTGGCCCAGGCCTTCGGCGTCGGAGGTGGGGATGACCTTGGACTCGATGACCCGCCAGAGCATGGAGTACTGGGGCTGGTTGGAGATGAAGGGCACGCGCAACTCGCGGGCCAGCTTCGCGCCGGCGGAGATCTGCTCGGCGGTCCATTCGGAGACGCCGATGTAGAGGGCCTTGCCCTGGCGGACAATGTCCGCGAACGCGAGCATGGTCTCTTCCAGCGGCGTCTCCGCGTCGAAGCGATGGGCCTGGTAGAGGTCCACGTAGTCCGTCTGGAGGCGGCGCAGCGAGCCGTGGATGGACTCGATGATGTGCTTGCGCGACAGGCCGCGGTCGTTCTGGCCGGGGCCGGTGGGCCAGTAGACCTTGGTGAACAGCTCATAGCCTTCGCGGCGCTGGCCCTTGAGGGCGCGGCCGAGCACGGCTTCGGCCTTGGTGCCGGCGTAGACGTCGGCGGTGTCGAAGGTGGTGATGCCCGTGTCGAGCGCGGCCTTCACGCACGCGACCGCGGCGTCCTCCTCCACCTGGGAGCCGTGCGTGAGCCAGTTGCCGAAAGAGATTTCACTGACCTTCAGACCGCTGCGACCAAGGAATCGGAAGTTCATAGGGGGCGGCACACTAACCGCCGCCTGTTGGGGTCGCACGGGTTCAGGAGCAGCAGCGGTGGAACCAGGCGACGAAACGTTGAGCTTCGGGCGAGTCGTGGCCCAGGACCTTCAAATGGCATGGCCTCGAAAGTCGTGGACCCGACGACGCCGGGGTTGCCTCTTGTATGGTCGGAGTTGTTTGAAGAAGCCGCTATCCCAGGGGAGGTGGGTTCAGTGATGCAAGGTGTTGGTTTGGAGGAAGAACAGCTGATCGTTGTTGCTGTGCGGTTTGGCGACGAATGGAGATGGTACCGGAGCGAGCGGGATTGCTGGGTGTTGGACCAAACAAAGTGGCGCCGCGCGTTCATGGATGCCGGACATGCCGTACCTGATACGGGGTTTGCTGAGCGTTTTGGCATCGCTGTGGCTGATGGGACGACCGTGTTTATGTTTCTAAGCCATATGGAAGCTTTTAGGGTGTTTCGGGACGAGTTGAGAACGCGTCTGGTTGAGGCTTCGCGGACGGCAAGCGAATGGTGGGACGTAGCTTCCTGCTTTCCAAGCCTGTTGGTTGACTTTGACGAGCGTGTGCTTGTCTCGGCTTACGCGGAGAGCCCGAGATTTGAGGAATATGTCCCGGATGGATGGCATGGGCAGTATGGAGATTTTTTTGAGCGGTTGCCTGATGCTGAGAGGTACTGGATTATCGATGGCGAGGACTTGTTGAAGCGTTTCTCCGGGTAGAGACCTGAAGGTTCCCCTCCGCCGGCGAGTTGAGCGTCATCCGCTCGCTGGATGGCTGGGTGCGGCGCAGCTGACAGTCGAGCAAAGAGTGCGTCCACCATGAGGCGTAACGTGGCCATTGAGCTTGCCCGTGTTGTCGGCACCTACAGCGAGCTGACGCGGGTCCGACCCTCGACCTTGAGATTTCGGAGGGAGCGGAAGTGCTGGATCCGCAGGGACGTCAGCATGGGGAAGCTCCGGCAGAGGCAGGCTCCGTCCCTCAGCACAGGGAAACCGGTCATGGTTTCTCATGACGCGAGAGGCTGGTCACCCTGTTCTCCCGACCGTCCGCGGCGGGATTCGACTGTTCCCGGGCTTGGCTTGTGAACAGTGGGCCGGGTGGCTGACACTGGCTTCCACGCATGGCCGCCAGTGACGAACGCCGCTTCCAGTCCCTCGTGCTCGCGCCCATCCGGCGCGTGCAGCGGCGGCTCAATGGGGTCGCCTGGGCTGGCGCGGGCATCGCTCCTCTTTGGGCTTTGGCCACCGCTTGCGTGCTGTCCCGGCTGCTCTTGCGCGACCGGGTGGTGTGGGCCCTGCCGCCTCTTGTCGTCGCGGGGCTGGCGTGGTGGTTCGTTCGCGCGCGGTCGCGGGGCGTGTCGCTGGAGTACGCGGCGGTGCTCGCGGACCGCTCCGCCAACGCGGGGGGCCTTTTGCTCACGCGACTGGAGCGCCCTGTTGGCGAGTGGGAGCTGAGCCTCAACCAGTTCGCCCAGCAGGTGAAGCCTCCGGACGTTCCCTGGCGCCGGCCCGTAGGGGCCCTGTTGGGCGCGCTCGTGTTCTTCGCTGTGGGGTTCGTTGTTCCGCTCCCGGCCCTGCGCACCTCGAACATCAATGCAGCCGCCGCGACCCAGGTTGCCGCCGTGCAGGCCCAGGCCGAAGCCCTGGCTCGCGAGGAGCCCCTGGGCCCTGACGTCGAGGAGGAGCTGCGCCGGCTGTCGGAAGAAGTCGCGCAAGGGCGCTTCGACTCCGCGGATTGGGAAGCCTCGGATGCCCTGGAGCAGCGGCTTGCTGAACGCGCCTCCGAGGCCGCCGCCGAGCTCAACCGTGCCTCTGAGGCCGCCGCTGAATTGGAGGATGCGCTCGCCGCCGCTGGTGGTGCGGAAGCCGCCACCCGTGAGCGTGAGTCGCTGGAGCAGGCGCTGATGGCACTGGATGCGCGTGCCAGCGGGAACGCCGAGGACTCCGCCGACGGTGATCAGGATGCCCCCGAATCCGAGCGGAGCTCCCAGGGCCAGGGTGCGGACGGAGAGAACGGCGGCGACAAGCAGGGCTCACAGCAGCAGCAGGGCTCCGGTGATTCATCCCGCGAGGCCCAGGCCCGCGCTTCGGCTCGCGCCCAGGCCTCCGGCTCTCCGGATCAGATCTCCGACCTGCGCCGCACACTGGAGCGGCGGCAGCAGTCGCTGGCCCAGCGCTTCGGAGAGGAAAACGCGTCGCGAGGGAACCGCGGCGCCCAGGCCCGGCGTCCCACCCGGCGTCAGCAGTCCGGTCAGGGGCAGAAGGGCCAGAAGGGACAAGGCCAGGGCGAGGACGGGCAGGGCGAGGGTGAAGGCGAAGAGGGCGACGGCGAGGGACAGCAGGGCAGTCAGCACGCGAGCCGGAACACGCGGCAGGGCAAGGGTGAGGGCGCGGGGACGAGCCGGGGCGGAGAGAGCCAACCGCTCGTCTTCGGTGGCGAGGCGGAGATGGATCCGAACCGGCTCGCGTTCCAGCCGCTGCCGGAAGGCAATGGCGGCGAGGCGGAGGAGTTGTGGGGCCTTCGCGCCGCGGATCCGCGGGCCCGCACGGGGCAGGCGGGGCCGTCCAGCGTGAAGGGCACGGGCGCGAAGGGCGATGCGACGGCGGGACCGACCTCCGGTCCGCTGCTGCCTCGCAACCGCGACCTGGTGAAGCGGTACTTCGGTGGTCCGTAGTCCAGAAGGGGGAATCGACGTGGCAGCGGAGCTTCTGAGTCCCGCCGAAGCGCAGGGCGCGGCGGACGTGGCGTCCCGGCTCAAGGCCGGGCTCAACCAGGTGATGCTCGACCAGGAGACGGTCGTCGAGCAGGTCGTGACGGCGGTGCTCGCCCGGGGCCATGTGCTCCTGGAGGGCCTGCCCGGCCTGGGCAAGACGGAGCTGTGCAAGGCCCTGGCGCGGCTGTTGTCGCTGCCCTTCCGCCGCATCCAGTTCACCCCCGACCTCTTGCCCGGCGACATCACCGGCACCTACGTGCTGGAGGGCGAATCGCGCCGCGACTTCGTCTTCCGCGAGGGCCCCCTCTTCGCGAGCCTCGTGCTCGCGGATGAAATCAACCGCTCCAGCCCCAAGACGCAGTCCGCGCTGCTGGAGGCCATGCAGGAGCGCTCCGTGACGGTGCTGGGCCAGACGCGGCCCTTGCCCGATCCCTTCTTCGTGCTCGCCACGCAGAACCCCATCGAGCTCGAAGGCACGTACCCGCTGCCCGAAGCCCAACTGGACCGCTTCCTCTTCCGCATCCTCGTGCCGCCCGTGGGCGCCAAGACGCTGCGCACCCTGCTCACCACGCGCGTGCGCGGCGCGCCTCCCGCGCAGGAGCCGGTGCTGGACGCGGAGGGCCTGTCGCGCCTGTTCGCCGCCGTGGACCGCGTGCACCTGCCCGGCCCGGTGGCGGACTTCATCGGCCGGTTGGTGGAGGCGTCCGACCCGCGCCAGCCTTCCGCTCCGGAACCCGTGCGCCGCTTCGTGCGCTTCGGCGCGAGCCCCCGCGCGGCGCTGGCCCTGGCCGCCGCGGGCCGTGCGCGCGCGCTGCTCGAGGGCCGGCCCAACGTGGGCTTCGACGACGTGGTGGCCGCCGCTCCCGCCGCGCTCAACCACCGCCTGGTGCTGGCCTACGAGGCGTCGCTGGAGAAGGTGACCGCGCCGGACGTGGTGCGCGAGCTGCTCAAGGCCACGCCCGAGGTGCCCCGTGGTTAGCCGCGCGCCCTGGGCCTTCGCCGTGCTCCTGGGGGCCCTGCTCTGGACGGGCCTGCCGGGCGTTCCCGGTGGGACGGCGGCGTTCGCGACCAGCCCTCCAAAGGCGGTGGAGGTGCGGGAGGCGGAGCCTCAAGCCAGCGGCTACCGCGAGGTGGTGGAGACGGTGGAGAACCTCCCCACCAAGGGCGACCTCAAGGCCACCGTGCGCGTCGTCACGCTCGTGCCGAACCGGGGCTTCACGCCCATCCAGGTGACGGTGCACAACAACGGCGGCCAGCCGCGCCCGGTGCGCCTGTCCATCCACTCGCAGGGGCGCATCATGGAGCGCTCGCTGGAAGTGGGGCCCCGCGAGCGCACCGTCACGTGGCTGCTGATGCCCGCGGACCTGCAGTCGGGGACCCTCAACCTGGACTCGCCCGGGATGGACACCGCGTCCCGGGGCTTCTACCTGGACGGTTACCGGGGCGCCCGCGTGATGGTGCTGGGCGACGTGAAGTCCTTCGAGGCGGCGACCGGCCTGAGCCGCGCGCCGGAGAACAATGAGCCGCTCGTCGCCACGCGCTTCGTGGAGCCGCGCACCGCGCCGCGCGAGCTGGCGGCCTACGCGGGCTACGACGCGGTGCTGGTGGCGGTGCCGGCGGACCAGGTGCCCGACGACGTCTGGGCGGTGCTGGAGACGTTCGCCGTGACCGGCGGCAGGCTGGTGCTCGACCAGCCCCCCGCGAATCCGCGCCTGCGCTTCCCGCTGCTCCAGGATGAGAAGGCGGAGCTGTCACCCTACGGCTTCGGCTTCGTGCGCCAGTTCCGCGACTGCCGGAAGCAGACCCCGGGCTGCGGCTTCCGACTCTGGGAGGACACGGAGCGGTCTCCGGCCGTGGTGGAGCCCGCGGGCCCGCCGCCCCGCTGGGAGCGCCACGACCTGCTCAGCGATGGGCGCCTGCCGCTGCTGTCGAGCGCCCGCGCGCCCGTGGGCCGCTTCCTGCTGCTCATCTTCCTCTTCGTGCTCGCGGTGGGGCCTGGCGGGTGGATGCTCGCGCGGCGCAAGGGGCCGCTCGCGGTGCTCATCGCCGTGCCCACGCTGGCGGTCCTCACGAGCCTGGGGCTGGTGGCGTGGTCCGTGCTGGTGGATGGCTTCAGCCTGCACGCCGCGCGCTACAGCCTCACGCTGCTGGACCGCGAGCGGTCTCGCGCGGTGACGGTGGGGCTCAACGCTTGGTACGCGAACCTCGCGGAAGAGAGCGTGCGCATGCCCGCCTCCAGCGTGCTGCTGGCCCCGACGGCCCCCGAGGATCCGCCGCGCTTCCTGGACTGGACGAACGGGCTGGTGGTGAAGAACAGCTTCCTGCCCTCGCGCAGCTACCGCGAGTGGGGCGAGGTCGCGGTGGTTCCCTCGCGCGCGCGGCTGACGGCGCGCAAGGCCGACGGCGGCGTGCGGGTGCAGAACGCGCTGGGGGCTCCCCTGAAGGGCGGCATGTTGAAGCTGGACGGCCAGTTTTGGGACCTGCCGGAGCTGGCGGACGGCGCGGAGGGGCTGGCCACGCCGCGGGAGGCGAAGGTCGGAGACGAGGACCTGTTGGGCCTGGATCACGAGCCACGCATGCGCTTCCAGGACGCGGTGACGCCCCTGGTTCGGGAGCTGGAGGACGGGACGTTCGTGGCGCGGCTGGGAGGGCGTGGCTTCTCGCCCACGGCGGTGCTGGACGTGGAGCTGGAGGCCGCGCTGCACGTGGTGCGCGGTCAGGTCGAGGAGGCACGACGATGAGCCTGCTGGAGGTGAAGGGGCTGCGGCGCGACTACGGGGCGCTGCGCGCGGTGGACGACGTGTCGTTCACGCTGGAGGCCGGCGGCATCCTGGGCTTCATCGGGCCCAACGGCGCGGGCAAGAGCACCACGCTGCGCATCCTGGCCACGCTGGACGTGCCCACCGCGGGCACGGTGCTGCTGGACGGCACGTCGCTGGTGGACGCGCCGGATAGGGCCCGGCCGCTGCTGGGCTACATGCCGGACCGCTACGGCACCTACGACGACGTCACCGTGAGGGAGTTCCTGGACTTCTTCGCGCGTGCGTACGGGCTGAAGGGCGCGCAGCGCAAGCAGCGGGTGGACTCGGTGATGGAGTTCACGGGGCTGGGGCCGCTCTCGCACAAGCTCACCACGGAGCTGTCCAAGGGCATGCGCCAGCGCGTGGCCCTGGGGCGCACGCTGCTCCATGACCCGCGGCTGCTGCTGCTGGACGAACCGGCGGACGGGTTGGACCCGCGCGCGCGCATCGAGCTGCGGGAGTTGCTGCGCGCGCTGGCGGATCAGGGCAAGGCGGTCATCATCTCCAGCCACATCCTCACGGAGCTGGCGGAGATCTGCGACAGCTGCGTCATCATCGAGCAGGGGCGACTGCTGGCCCAGGGCAAGGTGGAGGACCTGCTGCGCCAGAGCGCGGGCCCGTCCCGCGTGATGGAGCTGACGGTCCGGCTGGCGGCGCAGGGCGACGAGGGCGAGGCGCTCTGGTCTCGCACGGAGCGCACGCTGCTGGAGCAGCCGCGCGTGAAGGACGTGGCGCGAGATGGCGGCGCGCTGCGCGTGCGGTTGGAGCTGGAGGCGGACGCGGGGCCGGCGCAGGCGGAAGCGGCCGCGGCGGCGCTGCTCGCGGCGCTGGTGTCGCAGGGGCTGCCGGTGTGCGCGTTCAGCCCGCGCGAGCGCAACCTGGAGGACGCGTTCATGACGGTGACGAAGGGGAGGGTGGCGTGAGCACGCAAGCGAGTCCCGCGTCGGGCGCGGCCGAGTCCGCTCCCGCGCCCGGTGTCCCCGCCGCGGCGTCCGACCGTTGGGAGAGGTGGGGCGACCGGCTCAACCCGCTGGTGGTGAAGGAGGTGCGGCAGGGGCTGCGCACGCGCATCTTCTGGGTGAGCTTCGGGTTGCTGCTCGCGGCGTGCCTGGTGCTGTCGCTCATCGCCTTCGCGAACACGCACGACAGCACGTACACGCGCGAGGGGCGGTCGTACTTCTTCTCCTTCTTCGTGTGCCTGGCGCTGGTGCACTTCGGCCTCATCCCCTTCAACGCGTACCGCTCCCTGGCGCGCGAGCGTGAGGACGAGACGTGGTCGCTGCTCTTGCTCACGGGGCTGGGGCCCCGGCGCATCCTGCGCGGCAAGGTGGCGTCCTTCCTGGTGCAGGCGGTGCTGTACGCGTCGGCGGTGGGGCCGTTCCTGCTGTTCAGCTACTTCCTCAACGGCATCGACCTGCCCACCATCCTGATGGTGCTGCTGTTGGGTGGGGCGTGGATGGTGTTCCTCACGCTCGTGTCGGTGTGCGCGGCGACGCTGGCGGACAGCCGGATGGGACGGGCCGCGGTGCGTTTCGCGCTGGTGGCCGTGCTGGTGGTGACGTTCTTCCAGGCGCTGACGTTCACCTTCGTGGTGACGAACGAGCGTGGCAGCGGGTTCTCGTTCGACCGGAACTTCTTCCTGGGGCTGGGCGCGGCGTTCTGGCTCCTCGTATCGGACGGGTGGCTGGTGTTCGAGACGGCGGTGGCGCGGCTGTCGCTCGTGACGGAGGACTACACGCGCCATCCCCGGCGGGCGTTGGTGGTGCAGGTGTTCCTGACGTTCGTGGGGATGACGGCGGTGTGGTGGCTCCTGGACCGGGATGACGACATCCCCGGGGTGATGGGCATCCTCGGAGGGCTGCACCTCATCTTCGTCACCCTCTTCATGGCGACGGACGTGGACGGGCAGTCGCGGCCGCTGCGCGCGGGCACTCGGGCATGGACGCTGTTCAAGCCCGGGGCGCTGCGCGGCTTCCGGCTGTCGGTGCTGCTGCTCGTGGGGTGGGCGGTGGGGTGCGGGGTGCTGCTGTGGCTGTCGGATGGGTCGACGAGCAGCCTGCGGATGGGGATGTCGCAGGCGGCGCTGGCGCTCTATGGGGTGCTGTACCTGTCGGTGGCGCTGCTGTTGGGGCGGATGCCGCGCTCGGGGCGGTTCGCGTCGCCGGTGTCGGTGCGGTTGCTCTACGTCCTGGTGGGAATCCTGGGGGCGGGCGTGCCGCCGCTGCTGGCGGTGTTCCTGAACCTGGAGGGGCGCGATGAGCTGCTCAACCTGCTCAACCCGATACTGGGGACGGTGAACTTCGGCAGGTACGACTACAGCGACCCGAGCGGTCTCAAGATGCCGCCGGAGCTGCTCCTGTGCGTGGCGCTGGTGGCGTTCCTGTCGGCGTTCGCCGCGGACCGGGTGCTCGCTGAGCGCGAGCGGCGGGCCCACCAGCAGTGAGCGCGATGTTGGATGAGGCGGAGGTGGCGCGCCTGTCGCCGGGGTTGAGCCTGGCGCTGCCGCGCCTGCCGCAGCGGGGACGGGTGGGCGAGGTGCGCGCCACGTCCGCGGGCAGCGCGATGGAGCTGCACGACTTCCGCGCGTACCAGCCGGGGGATGACCTGCGGCAGCTGGACTGGAACGCGGTGGCGCGCACGGGGGAGCTGGTGCTGCGCGTGCGGCAGGACGAGGTGTCGCCGCGTGTGGAGGTGGTGCTGGACGGTTCGCGCAGCATGGGGCTGTCGCCTCGCAAGGCGGCGGGGGCGCGGGAGGTGGCGC
>NZ_RAWN01000262.1:0-10938 GCF_003668895.1 Corallococcus sp. AB045 | reverse complement strand
TCATTGCGTCCCCCTGCGCGAGCGTGGTCTTCAGTGCCGCCATGCCCGGCGAGTTCGACCTCATCCAACGCTTCCTCGCCTGCTTCCCGCGCGCGCGGGTGCCGGTGGGACCGGGGGACGACTGCGCCGTGCTCGCCCCATCCAAGGGCGCGCTGTGCGTCACCACCGACGCCGTGGTGGAGGACGTGCACTTCACCCGCGAGACGTTCTCCGCCGCGGACATCGGCCACAAGGCGCTCGCGGTGAACCTGTCGGACCTGGCCGCCATGGGCGCCACGCCGCGCTGGTTCGTCTGCGCGCTCGCGCTGCCCCGGGACTTCCCCGCCCGCGAGCTGTCCGCCATGGGCCGGGGCATGGCCGCGCTCGCGAAGGCCCACCGCATCATGCTCGTGGGCGGCAACTTCACCTCCGCGCGCGAGGTGTCCGTCACCCTCACCGTCACCGGGGAGCTGTCCCGCGCGCCCCTCACCCGCTCGGGCGCCCGGCCCGGAGACCTCCTCTATGTCTCCGGCACGCTGGGCGACGCGCGCCTGGGGCTCCAGCACCTCCAGGCCGGCGTCCGGCGGGGCGCGGCCGTGAAGCGCCAGCGCCGCCCCGAGCCCCGCATCGCCCTGGGGAAGCTGGCCGCGCGCTTCGCCTCCGCCGGGATGGACGTGTCGGATGGACTGGCGCAGGACCTGGGCCACCTGTGCGCCGCGTCCCGGGTGGGCGTGGAGCTGGAGCTGGACCGGCTGCCCCTGTCACCCGCCGTGCGCGCGGCGCTGGGGCCAGAAGGTGCCCTGCGGGGAGGGGAGGACTACGAGCTGCTGCTCGCCGTCCCACCTTCGAGCATGCAGGCGTTCGAGCGCGCGTGTGCCCGCGCCGGGCAGGAGGTGACGCGCATGGGAGTGCTTACCCGGGAGCGGACGTTGCGAATCCGGGACGCAGGGGGGCATGTTCTGACCCCTCCAGCCGGATTCGATCACTTCGCCCGGACAGGCAGGCAGATCCGGCCGGATGATTGACCCGTACCGGACAGCAAGGCTAAACCCCTGGGCTGTTTTCCGCCCCTCCCGCTGAAAGCACCCCGTGCGCCGCCCCCTTCGCGACGACCCCTCCTCTGGCCTCACCCCCCGACGCGAGCCGGTGCAGCGACTGCTGCGCGCCGTCGACGGCCCCAAGGTGGTTCGCGAGCAGTCCCTGCACCGGAAGATCACCACCGGCTACATCCTGCTGGGCCTGCTGCTGGGCACGTGGCTGCTCTGCACGGAGAGCCTCTTCGACGCGTCCTGGGGCCGCTGGAGCTTCATCGTCCGGGTGGGTGTGGGCGTGCTCATCACCTTTGGCGGCGCCGCGTTCCTGCCGTCGCTGCTGGCGCGCGTCACCCGCGTGAAGGTGCTCAGCCGCTCCGCCTTCGAGATTTCGCAGGGGGATTTGTCCAAGCCCGTGGCCGCGGAGGTGCACAGCACCCGCGACGAAATCGACGAGCTGACGGGCGCCATCTCCCGCATGCAGGAGAACCTGCGCGAGCTGGTGGGCAAGATTCAGGACACCGCCAAGAGCGTGGCGGACACCGCCATCGACCTTCAGCGCAGCGCGGAGAACGTCAACGGGTCCACGGAGGAAGTGGGCTCGTCGATGGAGAAGATCGCCAGCGGCGCGGAGACCCAGTCGCAGCTGGTGTCGCAGGCCTCCAAGGTCATCACGGAGATGGCCGGCAGCATCCAGCGCACGGCGGCCAGCGCCCTGGACGCGGCCCGCACGTCCGCGGAGACCAGCAGCAGCGCGGAGGACGGCTCCAAGGCGGCGCGGCTCGCGGGCGACAAGGTGAAGAAGGTCTTCAACCGCATCGAGTCCGCCAGCCAGCAGGTGTTCGCCTTCGGCGAGAAGACGCAGGAGATTTCGAAGATCGTCGACGCCATCACCCAGGTGGCGCAGCAGACGAACCTCCTGGCCTTGAACGCCACCATCGAAGCGGCGCGCGCGGGCGAGTACGGCCGCGGCTTCGCGGTGGTGGCGGATGAAGTGCGCAAGCTGGCGGAGAGCGCCGGCCGCTCCGCGGAGCAGATTTCCCGTCTGGCGCGCGACATCTCCGGCCAGTCCACCTCCGTCGTCAGCGCCATGAAGGAAGGCATCGCGGAGCTGGCCGAGGGCCGTGAGGACCTCACCGACATCATGCGCTCCATGGGGGCCATCACCGACACCGCCCGCAAGGGCGCGGAGAAGGTGACGCTCATCTCCGACAGCACCCGCGACCAGATGAAGGGCAGCGAGGAGATGGTGAAGGCCATCGAGGAGATCAAGCTCGTGGCGAAGAACAACGCCAGCTCCACGGAGGCCATCCAGGCCGTCATCCAGGAGCAGACGGCCGCGGTGTCTCGGATGACGTCGCTGGCGAGCGAGCTGACCAACCTCTCCGTGGAGCTGCAGAGCGTGGTGCGCAGCTTCCGCCTGGGGCCCTGAGCGCCCCGTCCCCCGCCTGTCGCCGCCTCGCGGCACAAGGGCCTTCACCGTGCGGCACGTCATCTTCCGGGTCGAGAAGGAACGCTACGGGTTGCCCTTGTCGGCCGTCCGGGAGGTGGTCGTCCCCCCGGAGCGCTACACACGTGTACCGCGGGCCCCGGCCGCCATCACCGGGGTGATGAACCTGCGCGGCCGGGTGGTGACGGTGGTGGAGCTCCGCCAGCTGCTCCACCTGCCAGAAGGTCCCACGCCCCTGTGCCGTGTCGTGCTACTGGACCGGGGTCGCAGGGATTTGGGCCTCCTTGTGACGGACGTGGACGGCATCGAAGCGGTGGAGCGCGTCAGCGCCGCGCCGGGCAAGGTCATGCCCGCGGTTCGCGGCGTTGCCCGCCTGGGCGGTCTGGGAGTGACCGTGCTGGATCCGGAAGGACTTGATGCGGCGGTCGTTGCCTTGTTCACTCCCTCCAAGTGAGTAGCCCCCCGGAAACGGCCGGTGATAGGGTGCGCTCCCTCTAGGCCTGAAACGGAGGCGGAGTTCTTCACATGGCTAAGCGGGTGCTGGTCGTCGACGACGCCATCTTCATGCGCAACATGATCAAGGACATCTTTGCGTCTGGAGGGTTCGAGGTCGTCGGTGAGGCGGCCAACGGCCTGGAGGCCGTGGAGAAGTTCAAGGAGTTGAAGCCGGACCTCACGACGATGGACATCGTGATGCCCTTCAAGAGTGGCATTGAAGCCACGCGGGAAATCATCAAGGCCGACAGCAGCGCGGTCGTCATCATGTGCTCGGCGCTCGGGCAGGAGAGTCTGGTGATGGAGGCCATCGAGGCGGGTGCCTCGGACTTCATCGTCAAGCCGTTCCGGGCGGAGGACGTACTGGCGGTCGTCAAGAAGGTGTTGGGCGAGGCCTGAATCGGCGCGCGAGGGACCGCTCCCGCCCGGGTCGCGGCCCCTTCCGCCTGTGAAGGAGGTGCCGGGTCATGACGATGGACATGTCCCGGTATCTGGGCCTCTTCATCTCGGAGGCCACCGAGCACCTGGAGGCGCTCGGACGGGACCTCGTGGAGCTGGAGCGCGAGGCCACCGCCAGCACCGTAGACTCGATGTTCCGGCACGCCCACTCGGTGAAGGGCATGGCGTCGTCCATGGGCTTCGAGCCCATCGCGATGCTGGCGCACCGGGTGGAGGACCTGGTGGACGCGGTGCGGCAGGACCGCAAGCTCCTGGACCGGGACCTGGTGGACCTGCTGCTGAACGCCACGGACATGCTCACGGCCCAGGTGCGCGCCGTCTCGGCCAACCGTGAACCGGAGCAGGCCGAAGGGTTGCTCAAGCAGTTGGGCACCCGCGTGCAGTCACTCACCGGCCACGCCCCCGCCGCGACCCGCGTGGCCCAGGTCTCCGTGCTCAAGCCCGAGACCCCGTCCGGAGACGACGGGGAGGGCTCGGGAGGTGGCGAGGGCCCTTCGGGTGCCTCGGGTTCGGGGACGCCGGGTGGCTCCGCCGGGCCCGCGTCGGGTTCGGGGACGCCGGGTAGCGCGGCCGGTGCGTCGGGCGCCTCTGGCGCGGAGGCTTCGGGCTCGGGAACCTCCGCGTCGAGCGGGACCGAGCCTTCGAGCCCGGGGGCAGCCGGTTCGGGAACGTCCGGCGGTGACGCGGCCGTGGGAACAGCCGGTCCGGGCGCTTCTGCCGCGGCGGCGCCCTCCGCCCTGGCGGTGATGCCTCCGGCCACGTTGATGCCGCCTCGCGACCTGAGCGGCCCGGAGGCCCTCTACGGCGCCCCGGCCGCGCGGTCCCTGGCGGTGGTGCCGGAGAACGACCCTTCCGCCTCCGTGGTGGCGCTGGTCTCGGGGCTCAAGGCCGCCGCCATCGGCGCGGACGGCAAGTCCGGCGCGCCCCGCTGGTCGGTGCGCCTGCGCATCTCCCCCACCTGTCAGGTGCCCGGCGTGCGCGCGTTCCTCGTGCACAAGCGGCTGTCCTCCCTGGGCACGCTGGTGGACCTGCGCCCGCCCCTGGAGGAGCTCAAGGCCGGCCGCATCCCGGACGGCTACATCCAGGTGGACGTGGAGACCGGCGTGGGCGACGCCGGCATCCAGGCGGCCCTGCGCAACGTGGCGGAGGTGGAGGTCGTCTCCGTCGCCCCGGCCGTCCCGGAGCCGCCCGTGCTCCCCGTCGTGGCGCCCGCTTCGGACGCGGCGCGCGCCACCGCGGACGCGGGCTCGCGCACGGTGCGCGTGCGCACGGAGCTGCTCGACTACTTCCTCGACACGGTGGGGGAGCTGATGCTCGCCACCGCGCGCCTGCGCGAAGTGGGCAAGGTGCTGCCGGAGAACACGCGCCCCGCGCTGGAGGAGGGCGTCTACCGGCTGCACACGCTGGTGAAGGACCTGCACGACAAGGTCATGAGCGCGCGCATGACGCCGCTGTCGCTCATCACCGACCGGCTGCCCCGCGCCGCGCGCGACCTGGCCCGCCGCAAGGAGCGCGAGGTGGAGCTGGTCATCACCGGCGCCGAAATCGAGCTCGACCGCGCCATCCTCGACGAGCTGGCCGACCCGCTGCTGCACCTGTTGCGCAACTGCATCGACCACGGCCTGGAGTCCCCGGAGGAGCGGGCGGCCGCGAAGAAGTCCGCGCGCGGCCGCGTCACCGTCACCGTGCGCCGTGCGCGCGACCGCGTCATCATCGACATCGAGGACGACGGCCGGGGCATGGACCCGGCGAAGCTCAAGGCCTCCGCGCTCAAGCGCGGGCTCATCACCGAGGACGCTGCCCACCGCATGGCGGACCGCGACGCGTTCCTCCTGTCGTGCCTGCCGGGCGTCTCCACCGCCAAGGACATCACCGACATCTCCGGCCGCGGCGTGGGCATGGACGCGGTGAAGCGCGTGGTGGAGAGCGTGGGCGGCACGCTCGAAATCGACAGCGAGCGCGGCCGGGGCACGGTCTTCACGCTGCGCCTGCCGCTCACCGTCGCCGTGGTGCACCTGCTCCTGGTGGAGGTGGGGGAGGAAGTGTTCGGCCTGCCCATCGCCAAGGTGGTGGGCGCCACGGAGGCGGATCCGCAGTCCCTGAGCAAGAGCCGTGAGACGGCGCTCCTGCCGCACGGCAATGGTCTGCTGCCGGTGCACGCGCTGGAGGTGCTCCTGGGCGTGCCCGCGTCCCCCATGCCCGGCTACCGGCCCTTCGTGGTGATGGAGGGCGACGCCGGCACCGGCAAGGTGGCGCTGGCGGTGGATCGCCTCCTGGGGCAGGAGGAAGTCGTGCTCAAACCCTTGTCCCGCCCCCTGGACTTGCTGCCGGGACTGTCCGGCGTGACCATCCTGGGCAGCGGTCGTCCCGTGTTCATCCTGGACGTCCCGAGGTTACTGACCGCGTGAGCCCCCCCCTGCCCAGTGACGCGCAGCTCGACGCCCTGCGCGAGGTGGCCAACATCGGCTGTGGACATGGCGCCAACGCCCTGGCCCGGCTGATGGGTGGCCGCGTGGACCTGTCCGTCCCCGAGGTGCGGGTCACGGACGCCATCCAGGGCCCCGCGCTCTTCGCGGACGACGCCCCCGCCGTCGCCGTGCGCCTGGGCATGACGGGAGAGCTGCGCGGCGCGCTGGTGCTGGCGCTGCCGTCCGTGGACGCGGAGGCGCTGGAGTCCGCGCTGGTGCGCGGCCACCCCGCGTCCCCCGAGGAGCGCGAGAGCGCCCTGGCCGAGGCCGCGAACATCCTCGCCAGCGCGTGCCTGTCCGCCATCGGGCGGCTGACGGGCTGGCGGCTGTTGCCCTCCGTGCCCCACCTCCAGCGCGGGCCGGTGCGCCCGGTGCTGGCGGGCGTGCTGGGCGACATGGAGCCGGGGCCGGGCGTGGTGCTGGCGGCGCGCTTCTCCGCGTCCGGGCCCACGTCGCTGGGCGGACAGATGCTGCTGGTGCTGGAGCGCGGGAGCGCCCAGGCGCTGCTGTCCCGGCTGGGCCTCTAGGTCCGCCTGGAGGCGCGGGGGCGGCTGGGGTAGACCGCTCGCCCATGGACGAGAAGGCGCTCAGGGCCCTGCTGGGCCAGGTGAAGACGGGCAAGGTCAGCCTGGACGACGCGGTGGGCAAGCTGAAGGACCTGCCGTACGCGGAGCTGGGCTACGCGACGGTGGACACGCACCGCAACCTGCGGTTCGGCTTCCCGGAGGTGGTGCTGGGCGAGCCCAAGACGGTGGAGCAGCTGCTGGGCATCGTCGGCGCGCTGGTGGAGCGCAAGCAGACGGTGCTGGTGACGCGGCTGCAGCCGGACAAGGCCGAGGCCCTGGTGGCGCGCTTCCCCAAGGGCGAGTACCACCCGGTGGCGCGCATCTTCCATCTGGCCCAGCGCAAGGTGAAGGCGGGCCGCGTCGCCATCGTGACGGGCGGCACCAGCGACATCCCCGTGGCGGAGGAGGCGGCGCTCACCGCGCAGGCCATGGGCGCGGACGTGCGGCGCGTCTACGACGTGGGCGTGGCGGGCATCCACCGGCTCCTGCGCCGGCGTGAAGAGATTCAGGAGTGCCACGTCGCCGTGGCGGTGGCGGGCATGGAGGGCGCGCTCGCGTCCGCGCTGGGCGGCCTCGTGGGCATCCCGGTGGTGGCGGTGCCCACGTCGGTGGGCTACGGCGCGAACCTCGGGGGCATCTCCGCGCTGCTCTCGATGGTGAACTCGTGCGCCTCCAACGTGGCCACGATGAACATCGACAACGGGTTCGGCGGCGGCTTCTACGCGGCGCTCATCTCCCGCACCAAGGGACGGAGCTGACAGGCCATGCGGCGCATCCTCTACCTGGAGCCCGTGGGCGGCATCGCCGGGGACATGTTCCTGGCGGCGGGCATCGACCTGGGCGTCTCTCCGGACGCGATTGCGCAGGCGCTGTCCGGCCTCAACGTGCCGGGCTGGAAGCTGGCGGTGTCGCGCGCGGTGCGCCACGCCATCAGCGGCACGCACCTGGACGTGGTGCTGGACGCGAAGGAAGCGCACCCGCACCGCGCCTACGCGGACATCCGTCAGCTGATTGAAGCCGCGCCCACGCTGCCGGAGCGCGCGAAGGCGCGGGCCCTGGCGGTGTTCCGCGCCATCGGCGAGGCCGAGGCGAAGGTGCACGGCGTGTCCATCGACGCCATCCACTTCCATGAGGTGGGCGCGGTGGACTCCATCGTGGACATCTGCGGCGCCGCCGTGGTGCTGGAGCTCTTGGGCGACCCGGAGGTGCACGCCGCGCCGCCGCCGCTGGGCAGCGGCACCATCCGCGTGGCGCACGGCCAGATGCCCATCCCCGTGCCCGCGACGCTGGAGCTTCTGCGCGACGTGCCCGTGCGCTTCGAGGGCGTGGGCGAGCTGACGACGCCCACGGGCGCCGCGCTGCTCAAGGTGCTGACGAAGATTGGCCACCCGCCGGACTTCATCGTGGAGAAGGTGGGCTACGGCGTGGGGACGAAGGACTTCCGCGACCGGCCCAACGTGCTGCGCGCGTCGCTGGGCCGCGTGGAGACGCAGGCCACCGAAGGGCTGTGGGTGGTGGAGGCGAACCTGGATGACGCCACGCCGCAGCTCCTGGCGCACCTGGTGGAGCGGCTCCTGGAGGTCGGCGCGAAGGACGCGTGGGTGTCTCCGGTGGTGATGAAGAAGGGCCGGCCGGCGCACCTCCTGGGCGCGCTGGTGGAGGGCGGCCTGCGCGAGGTGGTGGTGGACGTGCTCTTGCGCGAGTCCACGTCGCTGGGCGTGCGCTACCACCGGGTGGAGCGCCACGCGCTGGAGCGCGACTTCGTGGAGGTGGACACGCCCTGGGGCAAGGTCCGCGTGAAGCGCGGCCTGCGGGACGGCCGGGTGCTCAACGCGCACCCGGAGTTCGACGACTGCGTCCGGCTGGCCCGGGCCGCGGGCGTGCCGGTGAAGCAGGTGATGGCCGCCGCGATGGCGGCCCTTACGCCGGCCGGGCCAGGGTGATGACGCCGAAGGCCGCGCCGCCGGGGTCGGCCACGATGGCGATGCGGCCGTAGGGTGAATCGAACGGCTGCATGATGACCTTGCCGCCCTTGGCGGTGACGGTGGCCGCGGCCTCGTCGGTGTTGGCCACGGCGAAGGTGACCATCCAGTGGGCCGGCACCTCGGCGGGCGTCTTGTCGTCGAACTGCATCACGCCGGCCGCCTCACCGCCGTCCTTCTTCAGGACCCAGTACTGCATCCGGTCGTCCGGCATCTTGTCCGCCGTCATGCCGAAGAGGTCCTTGTAGAAGGCCACGGCCCTGGCGCCGTCGCGCGTCTTGGCCTCGAACCAGGCCACGGCGCCGGGCTCGTTCACCAGGCCCGCGCCGGTGAACAGGTTCGGCTGCCAGAAGCCGAAGGCCGCGCCGGTGTTGTCCGTACAGAAGGCCATGCGCCCCGCTTCCATGACGTCCATGGGCTCCATCATCACCTTGCCGCCCAGCTCCTTCAGACGGGCGACGGAGCGGTCCACGCTCTCCACGGCGAAGTAGGTGTTCCATGCCGGCGGAAACGGCGCGTCCTTGGGACGAGGCATCATCGCCGCCACGTGCTGGCCGTTCTTGCGGGCCATCGTGTAGTAGCCGTTGTCCTTGGACGTGGGGTCGAACGTCCAGCCGAACAGCGCCCCGTAGAAGTCCCGGGCCTTCTCCAGGTCCCAGGCCGCCAGGTCCACCCAGGACACCGTCCCCGCAGCGTGCTTCGTCATCGCAGGCATCGTCGCTCCCCTCGCAGTGCGCCCGGTGGGAAACCGGGGCTACCTGCAAGGTAACAGCGGAGCGGAAGGGGACTGAAAGGATTTTCAGTGCTGCTTCGCGTCAGCGGCGGGGCTGACGCGCGAGCCCCTGCGCGAACGCATCCGTGTTGCTCCCCACCACGCACACCGGCAGGTCCTCCACGAGGCCGCAGTTGGCGCCCGCGTCGAGGAAGGGCCGCACGTGCGGCGGCAGCACCACGTACGCGGTGCTCGCGTCCAGGCCGCCCGAGGGCAGTGGCGCGCGGCACTCCGCCGCCAGCGCCTCCGGCGTGCGCGACGCGTAGCCGCTGTTGAACGTCAGCTTCAGCCGGTACGCCTGATACGCCAGCGCGTTCACCAGCGGCTCGTCGTAGCGGCACACCCACTGCACCTGCGGCGGGAAGAGGGCCAGGTGTTGATAGGAGCCCTTCAGCGCGTCCCACTCCGCGGACTTCAGGCGATGGAAGCGCACGGGCTTGAAGAGGGCGCTCTTCTCCTCGCGCACGTCGTACGCCTGGAGCGCCAGCGCCACCGTCAGCGCGGCCACGGTCACGGCGGGCACGCCGCGCCACAGGCGCGCCACCACCAGCACCGTGCCGACGACGAGCAGGTAGTGCAGCGGCCAGACGAAGCGGCCGGAGGCGCGGAACGCGTTCGTCGCCTTCGTCAGCGGCGCGTACAGCGCGCCCAGGTCCGCCACCGGCTGGCCCAGCCACGTCACGCGCGACGACAGCGCGTAGACGGCCATGAGCAGCACCACCACCGCCGCGGGCAGCACCCGGCGCCAGTCCAGCGTGCGCGCCTCCCGCCTGCGCGCGAACAGGCTCACGCAAGCCACGACGCCGAGCAGCAGCGCCCCCGCGCCCAGGTAGCCGAAGCCCTCGCCCTGCCGGGGCGCGGCGGGCAGGTCCGGCAACAGGCGCCCCCAACCCATGGGGTTCACCAGCGTGGCCAGGTCCGCGGAGAAGTCCCCGAAGCCCTCCGCGCCCAGCCCGCCGCCGCCGAAGTAGCCGAAGAGGGCGAACAGCCCCACGTCCAGCGCCGCGATGCCCCCGCACAGCGCCGCGACGCGCGCGGGGCCGAGTTTCCGGCTCCAGGCGAGCCGCACCCCGAGCGCCAGCGTCAGCGGCATCAACATGGCCACCCAGTACGGATGGGTGCCTGACGCGATGGCGTTGAAGAGCGCCGCCAGGCCCAGGCTCCGCGTCGCGGCGCGCGCGTCCGGGATGTCCCGCAGGTTGAGCCACAGCAGGGCCAGCAGCAGCCAGTGCGCGCACAGCGTGGGGTGGCCGAAGCGCGCCGCCATCACCGGCGACAGCGCCAGCAGCGTGCCGCCCAGCACCATGGGCACCGGGCGCGGGGACACCGTCTCCACCAGCCGCGCGCCGAAGTACCCCATCAGCGCGTAGCACAGGGCCAGCCACGGCCCGGTGTACTGGAAGTCCACGGGCAACAGCGGCGACAGGGGCTTGAGCAGCAGCGCCAGCCACGGGTTGCCGTCCGTGAGCGCCACCGACGAGCCGTACGGGTAGAAGTGGTTGGGCGCCGCGCCCAGGGGCAGCGTCCAGTCCGCGTTGCGGAAGAAGAGCCAGCCGAAGATGTGCGCGGCCCAGTCCTCGCGCATCATCCAGTCGATGCGCGTGGGCGGCAGCACCGGCCCGCCGCCCAGCCACAGGAACCAGCCCAACCCACCGAGCACCGCCAGCGCTCGCGCCACGACGAGGGCCCGGTGGGAGGTGGACGGAGGGGGCGGGGGACTCAGGCTGTCTCTTATA
>NZ_RAWN01000261.1:0-11073 GCF_003668895.1 Corallococcus sp. AB045 | reverse complement strand
CGCCAGGGGGTGGGGCCCGCCTGCCTGCCGGGCGCGGACCGGCGTTCCGGTGCCCACCTTCCAGGAGGTCCCGTCCCCCTTCGCCCAAGGTGTGCCCATGGCCCAGGCCCATGAAACCGAAACCGAGAAGCAGGAACGCCACGCGCGGCGGCACGAAGCCCACGTGCGCGCCACCTACGCGGCGTTCATCCACCACGTCTGCGACTTGAGTGCCCTGCCTCCCGCGCTCGCGGAGTCCGCCGCCGTGTCGGTGCTGAGCGCGCTGGAGCGCAGGCTCATGCCCAACGGAGCGCGGAATCTGGAGTCCCAGCTGCCCAGGCTGCTGGTGGAGTTCCTGCCGCCGCCGGAGGAACGCCCCCGGCACCCCCACCGCTTCGGTCGCGAGGAGCTGATGGCGTCCGTGGCGGAGGACCTCCAGATGCCGGTGGACCAGGCGGAGCTGGTGGTCCGCGCGGTGCTGCGCGCCTTCCAGGACCAGATTTCGGAAGGCGAGGCGGACAAGGTGGCCAGCAACCTGCCCGCGGACCTGCAGGCCCTCTGGCGCCTCACGCAGTAGTCGCGAGGCGCCTTGGGGCCCTGGTGCTACTCCGCGGGGCCGCTGCCCGCGCCGTCCCCGGTGGTGAACACCGGGGTGCCGCCAGGGATGCTGGGGTCGTGCGGGAGGCTGCCGCGCGGGCTGCGCAGGTAGACGAACGGCGTGGCGAAGAGGAAGTTGCTCACGCGCGACGTGTAGATGTCCGCGTAGCGCTCCACCTGCCGCGCCAGGTGGCTCTTGTCGTTGCCGGCGCGGGTGAGCAGGCCCCAGTGCGGGTTGGACAGCTCACCGGCCGCGCGGGCCATGGGGCCCAGCTCCGCGTCCAGCGCCTCCAGCTCCGCGCGCAGCTCCGAGAGCCGCGTCACCAGCTCGCCCTCCGCGACGTCCGAGCGGGGGCCGTACTGGTGGCGCCGCCGCTGGAGATCCAGGCGCACCTGGCAGCTCTCCGCCTCCAGGCGCTCCTTCTTGAGCATGCGCTCGCCAATGCGCACCTCGGTGGCGCGGAATGCGGCGATGGCGCGCACCTCGTCCTCCAGTTCGCGCAGGATGAGCGCGGTGCGCCAGCGCAGCACGTTCTTGCTGACGTGCACGTCGCCGAACATGTGGTCGCCCACGTAGAGGATTTCGTCGCCGGACAGGCCCAGGTGCCGCTCCAGCTCCAGCGCGCTGCCGCCGAAGTAAGGCTTGGACTTGTCGAGCGGCCCGGAGTGCGGCCGCAGCAGCGCCTCGCCGTTGGCTTCCACCACCTCGAAGAGGGTGGAGCGCGTGGTGAAGAACTCGGGCTTGCGCGCGCTGACGATGACCACGTCGAAGAGCTGGCGCCAGGTCATGCCCTCGGGCAGGTGCCGGTCGAAGGCGAAGTGCATCATGGGCTCGGTGTAGGCCCACTCGCTGTTGGTGATGAGCAGCACCTTCTTGCCGGCGTTCTTCTGGTCCAGCAGCGCGAGCGGCGTCTCCGGGTCGTCGATGACGTAGCGTTCGGGGTCCGCGATGATTTCCGCCTTGAGGCGCCCCTGCATGTGCGTGGCGTCCAGGTTCTTGCGCACGTGCTCGTAGAGGTCCGCGTAGCCCATGGGGCCGGGAAGCTGTCCGGCGTCCAGGCGGTCCACGAGCTGCGCGTAGATGCAGGCCTCGGAGAGGGAGAACAGGGTGTTGAGGAACACCCAGCGCCGGTCCGCCAGGTCGATGACGGTGCGGGTATAGGCCTCGCGCTGGGACTCGAAGTCCATGGGGCGGCTGCCGTGCAGGGCCTTCTTCACGAAGCCGAAGCGGTTGGCCTTGAGCAGGTTGCCCTTGGCGGTGTCGATGATGAGGCCGCGGATGGCGAGCATCGGGTCGAAGGTCAGGTCGGCCACGGGCCAGCCCTGCTCCACCAGACGGTCGCGAATGTATTCGTAGGCACGGCGTTCCCACGCTTCCACGCGGTAGTGGATGAGCGTGTAGTCCATGTCGTAGCCCACGGCCTTGATGGCGCGCATGTTGAGGGTGCGGTTGCAGAACAGACCGCGTTCGGGTGGGGGACCGGAGAAGTGAGGAGCCATGGGAGCAAGGCTTGCCAAGGCTTGCTCGCAAAGTCGAGCGGCCCGTGTGCCCGAGTCGCCCCGTGGGCAGGCCCGGGGCGTCCGGGTGTCGGGAAAATGGGATACAGGTGACGCAAGCGCCGCGAAGGGCCGGGCACGCGCGGAACCAAAGGGCAGACACATGTCGGGAATGACGCGGCGCTGGGGCCTGGCCCTGGCGGTGGTGCTGGCGGCGGGCGTTGCGGGGGCGGAGGAGTGGGAGACGGTGGCGAAGACGCCCTTCGTGATCAAGGTGCGGCCCCGCCCGGGGACGAAGGCGAAGGACATCTGGGCGGAAGGGGAGCTCAAGGCGAGCGCCCTGCAAATCCAGACGGTGCTGGAGGACCAGGGCTCGTACCGGCTCTTCATGCCGTACGTGAAGGAGTCGCGGGTGGTGCGGCCCACGGACGACGGCGGGCGGCTCACGTACACGCGGCTGGACCTGCCGGTGGTGTCCTCGCGCGACTACATCTGCCACGTGGTGACGGAGTCGAAGGTCGCGCCGGACGGGACGGGCGTGTACCAGCAGCGCTGGAAGGCGGAGCCGGACGCGTTCCCCGCCCGGCGGGACGTGGTGCGCCTGCGGCTGAACGAGGGCAGCTGGACGGTGGAGCCGAAGGGCGAGGGCAGGTCCTGGGTCGTCTACAAGTTCACGGTGGACCCCGCGGGTTCCGTCCCCGGGTTCCTGGCAAGCCTGGGGCAGAACGACGCGGTGGTGGACACGCTGCGCGCCGTGGAGAAGCGGGCGCAGACGCTGCCCGTGGAGCCGCCTCCCGTGAAGTAGGGGATGGAGGCAGGCGGGCCGGGTGTTCCCTCCGGACGCCATGGCTGACAACTCCAAGATCGAGTGGACGGATGCGACGTGGAACCCGGTGCGCGGCTGCGTGAAGCTGAGCCCGGGGTGCAAGCACTGCTACGCGGAGACGTTCGCGGAGCGGTTCCGGGGCGTGCCGGGGCACCCGTATGAGCAGGGCTTCGACCTGAAGCTGATTCCGGGGAAGCTCGCCGAGCCGCTGCGCTGGAAGGCGTCCAAGCGCGTGTTCGTGAACTCGATGAGCGACCTGTTCCTGGACGACGTCCCGGAGGCGTACATCGAGACGGTGGCGCGGGTGATGGCGCTGGCGGACTGGCACACGTTCCAGGTGCTGACGAAGCGCGCGGAGCGGATGCAGCGGCTGTTGTCCACGCGGCTCGCGTTCGCGGCGAGGCTGCCGAACGTCTGGTGGGGAGTGAGCGTGGAGGACCGCAAGTACGGCCTGCCGCGAGTGAAGCACCTGCAAGCGGCGCCCGCGCGGGTGCGCTTCCTGTCCATCGAGCCGCTCCTGGAGGACCTGGGCCCGGTGGACTTCACCGGCATCGACGGCGTGATTGTCGGAGGCGAGAGCGGCGCGAAGGCGAGGCCGCTGGACCCGGAGTGGGTGCGCTCGGTGCGCGAGCAGTGTGACGCGGCGGGCGTGGCCTTCTTCTTCAAGCAGTGGGGCGGCAAGCACAAGGCGGCGGCCGGGCGCGTGCTGGACGGGCGCGCGTACGACGCGCTTCCCCGGAGCACGGTGGCACCGTTCCCGGAGGACGTCCGGCGCCTGCGCTTGTTGGAGGCAGCCGAAGCGCTGGCGGCCCCGTGGTTGTCGCCGCCGGGCGTGATCAGCGCCGCCGCTTCAGCTTGAAGAAGTCGATGAGCGCCTTGAGCTTGGGAGCCACCTGGGCGCGGCTCGGGTAGTAGAGGAAGAAGCCGGGGAGGGTGGTGGAGTACGGTTCGAGCACACGCACGAGCCGCTTCTCCGCGAGCAGCTTCCGGACGCGGCTCTCCGGGACATAGGCGAGCCCCAGCCCTGCGACGGCGGCGTCCAGCACCAGCTCCGAGTCATCGAACACCACGCGGCCCTCGACGGCGACCTCGATGCGCTTTGCGCCGTCGCTCAGCCCCCAGCGGAGGAGCCCGCTGGTGGTCCGGCTGCGGTAGTTGATGCAGTCGTAGTCGCGCAGGTCGCGAGGGTGCTTCGGCTTGCCGCGCGCCGCGAAGTACGACGGCGAGCCCACCACGTGCATGACGATGTCGCCGCTCACGGGGATGGCAATCATCTCGCGGTCCACGAGCTCACCGATGCGGAAGCCCGCGTCGAAGCCCTGCTGGACGATGTCCACGAGCGCGTCTTCCAGATGGATGTCCACGCGGATGTCGGGATGGGCGGTGAGGAACTCCGCGAGGCGGGGCCCAAGCACCTCCTGGTAGCCGTAGCGGGGCAGGGTCAGGCGCAGCAGCCCCGCGGGCCGGTCGCGAAGCTCGCCCAGGGACTCGAAGGCGTCCTGCACGCCGTGCATCGCGGGTTCGAGCCGCGAGAGGAAGCGCGAGCCGGCCTCGGTGAGTCCCACGCTGCGGGTGGTTCGTTGGAGGAGCCGCACGCCGACGCGCACTTCCAGGGCGCGGAGGCTCTGGCTCACCGCGGAAGGAGTGACCCCGATCTCCGACGCGGCGGCGGTGAAGCTGCGTCTGCGAGCCACCGCGAGGAACGCCATGAGGCCGGAGAGGTCGTCGCGCATTCCTTAGCGTAGCTACAAAGTGCATCCAGAGACGACGCGTTTCGGAGCGGAGGCCCGGGGCGTACTTCATGGGCCACGGAGGCAGTCATGAACGCACAGGGCAAGGTCTGGTTCGTCACGGGGTCGTCGTCTGGGTTTGGCCGGAACATCGTGGAGGAGGTCATCGCCAGGGGGGAGCGCGTGGTCGCGACGGCGCGAGACACGCGCACGTTGGAGGACCTGGTGGCGAGGGCCCCGGACCGGGTGCTCGCGGTCCGGCTGGACGTGACGAAGGCGGAGCAGGTGCAGGAGTCCGTCACCGCGGCGCTGAAGCGCTTCGGGGCCATCGACGTGCTGGTGAACAACGCGGGCTACACGTTGTTCGGAGCGGTGGAGGAGACGAGCGACGCGGAGCTGCGAGCGGCATTCGAGCCGCTGTTCTTCGGAGCGGTCGCGATGACGCGAGCGGTGCTGCCGCACATGCGGGAGCGGAGGATGGGCACCCTCGTGCAGCTATCGAGCGTGTCCGGGCTGGTCTCATACCCGGGCGCGGGTGCGTACGGCGCGGCGAAGCACGCGCTGGAGGGCCTGTCCGAGTCGCTGGCGAAGGAGGTCGCGCCATTCGGAGTGAAGGTGCTCATCGTGGATCCGGGCATGTTCCGCACGAAGCTGCTGGGCCCATCGTACCGGCCGATGCCAGAGCTGGCGGCCTACGCGGAGTCGCTGGGCCCCATGCGCGCCTGGGTGGCGCAGTCCGCCGGCACGCAGCCCGGGGACCCCGTGAAGGCCGCGAAGGCCATCGTGGACGCAGTGGACGCAGGCTCCCCGACGCTACGGCTGTTCCTGGGACCGGACGCCCCCGCGGCCGTCCGCGAGAAGCTCGCGCAGGTGCTGGACGACGTGAACCGCACGGAGCAACTCGCACTGTCGATGGGCTTCTGAGCCCGTAGCCAGAAGCCCGCCGACAGCGGAACCGTAGGACCGTCGTCGCTCACGAAGCAGGGAGACCCAGGGAGTGGGCAATCAACCGCCAGAGGCGCGAAGCCCACCGGCCCACGTGAAGCAGTCCGCCCTCCCTTGGATGATTCACCCCATGAGTGCGTTCACGGTTGCTAGCGGGTGGGGCCTCGGGCTGGAGGCCATCCTCCGGACACGAGGCGCCAGAACCTGCCCGACCATCGGACACGCCTCCCAAGACCGTGCCCATCACGGCCTCGGCGCACGTCCCACCGGATTCGGATGGGACGCGCTCCGGGAGCGCTGGAATCAGCGACATCCCGCTGTCGGACTCCACGGGGGTGGCCTTCTCATCGGGGCGAGCAGAGACCTCAAGCACCTCGGTGTCCCTGGTGGCTGGCTCGTGGTGGCCTTCGGGAGAGGGAGACACAGGTTCCTTTGGAGCAGGGGCGACGGCGTTCAGCACGCGCTCGTCGCACGCCTTGAGCAACGCCGGTAGCTCGTGCTGGAGGGCCTGGGTATCGCGCTCAGATACAACTCTCATGGCGCAGAGGGCCCACTCACGCAGCGCCTCGCCACCCATGAAGGGCTGTAGCCGGGCCGCTCCTCCCAGGAAGGCCCGATGCAGGGACTGAACGAGAAGCACATGCCCGGGACGATCCGCCACCCGGGCCGCCAACCGTAACAACTCGAATTCCACCTGTGCGCAGTAGGTTCCATCCTCCCAGCGCGCCGCGTCCTGGAGCTGGAAGCACGTGTACCTCAGCCGGTCCAAGTCGAGGTCCGAGGCCTTCGCGCAGCAGTCGGCCAGAAGCTCCACCAATACCTGCCGCCTGAGGCTGAAGTAGCCCGCCAAGAGCCACCGTGCGTTCGGCGAACGCATGTCATGCATCGCCAGCCCCAGGTTCTCCAGCGTCAGCGACTCATCCATGGCCACCGCGCGCGTCCTGCGGCCAGGGTGCTGCACCACCAGGCCTCGTGCCGCCAGTCGCCGCAGCGCTTCGCGGAGGGTGCCCCGGCACACGTTGAAGCGACGCGCCAGCTTCGCTTCCGGGCCGAACTGCCCGCTCGGATGCACCCGTCCGAGCGCGATATCGCGCTCGAGCTGCGCCTCCACATAAGCCACGAGTCCGCCTCGTCCCATCCCCATTCCCCTCCTCGTCCCAGCATCGCCATCCAACCACAGGGGTCTGACATGGACGTGTGGGCCCACCTTCCGTCCGCGTCACCTGACGGAGGAGGGCGCCCTCCGGCCCCGGACGGCGAAAACCTGTCCGACAGTCGGACAGGTTCACGGGCTCGGGCCCCGGGCGGCGAAAACCTGTCCGACAGTCGGACAGGTTTCTGGGAAGCGCCTCCGGCGGGCGGCCTCTGCCCGTGGTTCCGCCTTCGCGTCCTCTCACTGAGGCTTCGGATGGGGCTTCAATCCATGAACGTCGTCATGGCGTTCGAGGAAACAGTGGCCTATGCGGCCGTCGAGCCGTGACCCGCGTGGGTTGCTCAGATGGACGGAAACCGCACCCCTGGCAGGACGAGTAGCCGCGTGCCCTCCGCGTCCTGGATCTCCAGCGTGTAGACGCCGCGAGCTTCATGGGCCTGCGCTTCGGCTTCCACGATGATCTGGGTGGCCTCGGTTCCAGACTCGGGAACCACGTCGAGCACTTCCACGACCCTCAGGGTTTGATGATTCGGACCGCTGAGGCTCGCCTTGGCGGCTTTGCCAGACAGGGGCGTCCGCCCGGAGAACCTCAGTTGCACCGCGACCCGGCGTGCGGAGCGGAAGCTCATGAACTGGAACTCCGCGCCCGAGAAACCCGTTTCGGGGCCCTTCAGTTCCAACGTCTGGACTCCCCTTTGATCCAGGCTCGTCTCGGCGAGCATCGCCGACAGACCCACGTCAGCACAGACCTGCTCTGGAGGCGGAATGGCTGCGTCATCGTTGGACACCCCTCCATCCGCGGCTGCCAGGAACGGAAGCAGGAACAGGAGCACGGGCCTTCCTATTCGTCGTATCGAATCACTCCCCGCACGGACATCATGTTGGGAACAATGGCGGTGTTCTCGTCTCCCCCTTCGCTGCGAGGAACGCCCCGCGTGCGGTCGGACAAGAACCAGAGCTCGATACAGACGGGAAATGTTTCACCTGTCTTGTTCTGGCGCAGTTGGGTGAAACGGCCGTAGACGCGTTTGGAGCCGACGTAGAGCGTACCCGTCAGCATGGAACCGCCCCTCACGCGTCCCTCGCCGCCGTGCGTATACACAGCGGCACGCCCCTCTCGGACGGTGACGAAGTCGGAGCGCGTATTCGGGTCAAATCTGGCGGACCACTGGATGCTGCCAACCCTGAGCGCCTGCATGGCTGCCCACGCATCCGCCGGACAGTCCTCGGCGGGAGGCGTGGGCCGGTCCACCAGGGGAGCGCTGGCGCAGGCCATGCCCGCCATGCAGGTCGCAATCGTCGCGGCCTTGAGCGCACGGCCGGGTTTCGGAGACGGTGGGGCGGGGGGCTTTATCGTCACGGGAGCGTGTTCCTCTTTCTGCGCCGCCACGGGGGCGACGACGGGAACACTGTGCGGGCGGTCCGATTGGTTTGCCAGTTTATGACCAACAGGGGCGGAAACACTCTCTGGGACCTCTGGGGTTGTATGTCGAGTCCAGCCCCGAATCAGGACCTCCCAGGTCCCGGGTCCCGCCAGCAACAATCCCAGGCATAGCGCCACTCCCACCCACCCCCAGGCCGGAAACCTGCGCGGTGCCACTGGTTCGGGAGCAGGCCGGGGCCTTGGCGCCGGCTTCAGGTACGGCTGCGCGGGCCACGCCGGACGGCGGATCTGATTCGGCGTGCCCGGAATCTCATCGAAGAGGTGCGCCTCGAACGCCGCCGCGCCCCCGGAGAGCAGCCCTCGCATCAGCTCCGAGTGCGCCGCCTCCCCCGTGCGCGGCCGCTGCTCCGGCTCCTTCTCCAGGAGCCGCAGGATGGCCTTCGACAGGGGCTCCGGCACCTGGGGGTTGATGTCCCGGGGCGACGGCGGCAGCCGCTCCGTGATGGCCACCGCCAGCAGCTCCGGTTCCTGCTCCGGCGGGAACGGGTAGTGCCCCGTGACAGCCCGGTACAGGCACACGCCCAGGGCATACAGGTCATCCGCCTCCTGGTACGGATAGCGCAGCTCCGGCTGTCTCCAGTGGCGCTGCTGGAAGCGGATGGCCTCCGGACTGCGCAGGTGCAGCGTCCCCGGGGGCAGGGTGGTGGTCGTGAGCGTCGCGGCCCCCGTCTGGTCCCCGGCCCCGAAGTCGATGAGCACCGGCACCTGCTCCCTCGCGCGGATCAGGATGTGCTCCGGCTTCAGGTCGCGGTGCAGCACGCCTCGCGCATGCAGCACCCCCAGCGTCATCGCCACCGAGCCCCCCACCATCGCCACCTGCCGGAACGTGGGGTTGACCGTCTCCGTCCAGAGGTGGAGCGACATCCCCTCCACGCAGTCCATGACGAAGTACGGCAGCCCCTCCACCGGATCCGGCCACCGCCCCGTGGCATGCACCCGCACCACGTTCGGATGCCACGCCCGGTCCAACAGCAGCGCCATCTCCCGCAGCGCCCGGGCCGGGTCCGGATGCAGCGACAGCTTGAGCGCGAAGCTCCGCCCCGGCGCGTCCAGCGGCTCCACCCGGTAGACCGCGCCGTACCCTCCTACCCCCAGCGTCCCCTGCACGCGCCAGCGCCCCACCACCGCGCCGGGCTGGAGCGCCCCCGGGAACACCTGTGACCCTTCCTGACCCATGGACTCACAGGGTCGCATGAAGTCCACTCGACCTGGAAGGTCACCCGGGGCCGGAGGCCGGAGGCAACCCTGGGTCCGTGTGTTCCTACGTCAGGAAGTCTCGCCCCGTGGAGCCGGGCGGAATGCTCCCAGCGGAACACGTCGGCGGTGACTGAAATGTGACATGAACAAGGCGCGTATCCGGCCGGTGGTGTCAGACGGATTTGATGTATTAAGCCGCGTCTCATCGCAGCACTCCCCCTCATTCAGGAGTCCCTGATGCGTCGTCTTGGCTCAGCCCTTCTCGCCGTGAGCATGCTCGTGGGTTGCGGTGCCGGTTCCGAAGCTGGAACCACCCCCGAGTCCGGCTCCACCACCCCGTCCGCCGAGCAGCAGCAGGCCCCCATCCTCACGACGACGAACGTCGACGTGGCCATCGAGTGCTCCGGCATCCTCGAGTTCGCGAACACGGCGTCGTACTCACTGCTCGACCGCTACCTGCCCAGCAACGTGGTCACCAACATCGTGAACCGCCGCGCCACCGCGCCGTTCACGTCGCTGGCGGACCTGTCCTCCGTGCCGCTCGTTGGCCCGACCCGGCTCAAGCAGCTGGAGGGTGGCGCCCGGACGATGGACTTCATCGACGCGGACTGTGTCGGCATCCTGGATGGCATCGCCATCTCCCGTGACGACCAGGCCGCCATCGTCGCGCTGGTGAACAGCATCGACGACTCGGAGCTGCACGACGTCCTGCCGGACGCGTGGAACGGCGCCGTCAACCTGCTCAACACGCGCCCCTTCACCACCGCGCAGCAGATCGCCGACACGGCGGGCATCGGTGAGGTGAGCTTCCGCAACATCCGCAACTCCGCCATCCTGAGCCGTCCCCTGGAGGCGCTCTTCACCGCCATCAACGCCGTCCCCAGCAACGGCTCCTACGGGGCTACGACCCTGCGCCACTTCGACTGGTGGAACATCGCGTCCGCCGGCCACTACTACCGCGATGACAAGACGTGTTTCGGCCTGGAGCCCACCAGCGTCCCCTACGGCGCCGCCATCCGCCCGAACCTGGCCGACGCCGCCGAGGTGCGTGCCGAGGTCCAGCGCGCCTTCAACTACGTCGGCGGTGATACCAAGATCTCCGCCACGGTCCGTGACGCGGGCTTCGCGAACCTGGACGCGCTGACCCAGGGCCGCTCCTTCAAGGGCTGCATCATCACCTACGAGAACGACCCCTGGAGCCGCAACACCGTCCACATCTACGTGGACACCGTGAATGGCTTCAGCGTGATGACCGAGACCTGGTGGGCGGAGTAGTCCTCCCCAGCTGACGTCGTCTGTCGTCCCGAAGCCCCGGGTGCCCTCATGGAGCCCGGGGCTTTGTCGTGTCCGGAAGCAGGCAGGACCCTGGCGGGCAGGCACCCGGCCATGCCCGGTCCGGGAAGGAAACCGTGCATCCCCGCGTGTCTATGGGTATAGACACGCCCCATGTGCCCCCTGGTGAACACGAAGGACCTGATTGACGCCCAGGAGGTGGCGGGCCTGTTGCGCCTGCGCCACCCCAACAGCGTCAGCACGTACCTGCGTCGCTATCCGGACATGCCCCGTCCGGTGCTCGACCTGGGCGCCGGGCGCCCGCGCCTCTGGCTCAAGCCCCAGATGCTCCGCTGGGCCCTCGCCCGCCAGGCCGCCGCCAACACCGACACAAGCTCCCGAGGCTCCCGATGACCACCGCCACCCCCCGAAC
>NZ_RAWN01000260.1:0-11154 GCF_003668895.1 Corallococcus sp. AB045 | reverse complement strand
GGTGGAGGCAGATGCGGTCGCGGCCCTCGCGCTTGGCGCGGTAGAGGGCCTCGTCGGCGGTGAGCAGCAGCTGCTCCGGGGCGAGGATGGCGCGGTGGGGGAAGCTGGAGACGCCCAGGGACGCGGTGACGCGCAGGGCGCCCTCGGGGCCGGCGTGCAACTCGTTGATTCCCTTGCGGATTCTCTCCGCCACGGTGAGGGCGCCGGGCAGGTGGGTGCAGGGCAGGAGGATGGCGAATTCCTCTCCTCCATAGCGGGCCACCAGGTCCGTCTCACGCACGCTGTGCTGGAGGGAGGCCGCCACCTCCCGCAGGACGCGGTCCCCTGCCCCGTGGCCGTGGGCGTCGTTGACGTTCTTGAAGTGGTCCAGGTCCACCAGGATGAGCGACAGGCTCTCGTCGTAGCGCTGCGAGCGGCGGAACTCCTCGCGCAGGCGCTCCTGGAAGTAGCGATGGTTGTGCACCTGGGTCAGGCCGTCCGTCACCGCCAGGCGCCGCAGTTCCTCGACCTGGGAGTGAAGTGACCTCAACCGGGAGTGCGTTTCCAGGCTCCGGTAGAGCCTCAAACGCAGCTCTTCGTCGTCCCAGGGGGTCAGAATCACCTCAGCCCCCCTGCGCAGCGCGGCCAGGCGCAAGGCGCGGTCTTCCGGCGGCGCCAGGACCACCACGGCGGGTCGGGGCGCCGGTTGTGGCGGGGTGAGGGCCTCCAGGAGGCGCTGGGCCTGCGCCTCGCCGGGGCCGCCGGAGCAGAGCAGGACGCCGTCTACCTCCTGGGTCAGCCCCAGCGCCTCCGGCCCGGACCGGGCTACACGGAGCGCGAAGTCCTCCGGGCCGAGCGTGCGCACCAGCTGAGGCAGCAGTGCCTGCGAATCGTCCACGACCAGAAGCGTGTAGGGCTGGGTTTTCACCGTGTCCCCATAAAATGATGACTAGGCGGTACTATAGGGGTTTCCCACGAGAAGGGCCAAGGGGTTTGCCAGCGAGTAGGCCCTCTGCTAGCGAGCCCGCGTTTCCTTCCTGACGGAACGCGCGCGACATGACGACCGTGGCCAAGTACCCGAGCATCAGCCTCTTCTTCCCCGCCTGGAACGAAGAGGACTACGTGGAGCGCGCGGTGAGCCGCGCACTGGAAGTGCTACCGAAGCTCACCGACGACTTCGAAATCATCGTCGTCAATGACGCCTCCACGGACCGGACCCAGGAGGTCTGCGACGCGCTGGCGGCGAAGGTGCCTCAGTTGAGGGTCATCACCCACCCCGTGAACCTGAAGCTGGGCGGGGCGATGCGCACGGGGCTGGCGGCGAGCACGAAGGACCTGGTGCTGTACTCGGACATCGACCTGCCGTGGGACATGCGCGAGCTGGAGCGGGCGCTGCACCTGATGAACTACCTGGAGGCGGACATGATCTGCGCCTTCCGGTTCGACCGCACGAGCGAGGGCTCCAAGCGCATCGTGTACTCGTTCGTCTACAACCTGCTCATCCGGGCGCTGTTCGACATCCAGATCAAGGACGTGAACTTCAGCTTCAAGCTGATGCGCCGCCAGGTGCTGGAGTCGATGGAGCTCAGGAGCCAGGGCTCGTTCATCGACGCGGAGCTGGTGGTGAAGGCCATCCGCAAGGGCTTCCGTGTGTTCCAGATGGGCGTGGACTACTTCCCGCGCACGCGCGGCATCTCCACGCTGGCGTCACCGTCCGTCATCCTGAAGATGGTGAAGGAGCTGGTGGCGCTGTACCCGGAGACGCGCTCGCCGTCGCCGCCGATCAAGCCGGTGCGCCTGCCGCCGTCCGTGCAGCAATTGCGTTCGGTGCCGGGCCAGGCGGGGCGTGGGTAGGACGGACATGGCGCCGCGCACCCGCCTCATCGTCAACGCGGACGACCTGGGCCTGCATCCGTCGCTGGACGCGGGCATCCTCAAGGCGCACCGCGAGGGCATCGTGACCAGCGCGACGCTGCTGGCCATGGGCCCTTGCGCGGCGGAGGCCGTGGGCCGGGCGAAGGCGCAGGGGCTGGCGGTGGGCGTGCACCTGGCGCTGTCCACGCGGCTTCCCTGCGCCGCCCCCGCTGAGGCCGTACGGACGGTGGCACCGGGCGGACGGCTCCGGGGAAACTGGGCGGAGTTCGCGAAGGCGTGGATGACGGGGCGGGTCCGGAGAGAAGAGCTGGAGCGGGAGCTGTCCGCGCAGCTCGCCCGCGCGCGGGAGCTGGGCGCGAAGGTGGACCACCTGGACGGGCACCAGCACCTGCACCTGTTGCCGGGGGTGCGGCCGGTGGTGGAGGGCATCGCCGCGCGCGAGGGCCTGCCCCTGCGGTGGCCGGATGCGCTGCCGCGCGCGTCGTGGCTGCGGGCTCCCGGGCCGGCGTTGAAGACGACCGTGCTGGCGGTGCTCGCGCGGACGGCGCCTCGGGCCCGGCAGGGCGTGCGTCGGGTCAGTGCTGGAGGAGTGTTCGAGGCGGGCCGGCTGGATGAGCCCGCGCTGCTCGCGGTGCTGGACTCGCTGCCGGCGGGGGACTTCGAGCTGGGGTGTCACCCTGGTGAGGGGGCTCCGCATGTGCCGGAGGATCCGGCGTGGACCTATGGCTGGGAGGCGGAGCTGGCCGCGCTCACCAGTCCCCGCGTGAAGGCGAAGCTCGTGGAGCGGGGCATCTCGCTCGCGAACTACGGCGAGCTGGGCTGACGAGCCGCGGAAACCTGTCCGACTGTCGGACAGGTTTGGAGGTGGCCCGCCACGCACGCGTGGGCTTCTTCAGCGGGCCTCGGCGTCGTAGAGCAGGTGCGGCGTGGTGTAGCCCGCGCCCAGGCCCACCACTTCACGCACCTCGAAGCCCGCGTCCCGCAGGAGCCGCACGCCGTCGACTCGGGGCTTGAGCACCATGCCGCCGCTGGCCTTGGTGCGCCCCAGGAGCGACACCATCACCCACTCCTGCGCGAGCGCCTTGGCGTGCTTCCAGGAGCGGTCGCCTTCCACTTCCTTCAGGAGGAAGCGGCCTCCGGGCTTGAGCAGGCTTCGGATGGACTGGAGGAAGCCGGGCCACCGCTCATCGGGCAGCAGGTACAGCACGTCGCAGACGACCACCGCGTCGAGGGTGTGCGGTTGCGTCTTCGCGAGTTCTTCCACGGAGCCCACGTCGAGCGTCACGTTGGGCAGCCCCGACAAGGCCTGCTTCGCCCAGTGCACCTTGCGCTCATCCAGGTCCACTCCCAGCACCCGGCGCTCCGGCACCGCGAGCGCCATCACCGCGGACAGCAGGCCGTGCCCGCAGCCGATGTCCGCCACCGTCCCTGATGGCAGGCGCGACGCCACCGCGAGCAGCGGGGCCGAGGACGCCCGCGCGTGCACGTGGAAGCGCTCGCTCGCGGGCAGGTGCGCGTAGAGCTCCAGCGCCTGGGACATGAGCCCGCTCATGACGCGGCCTCCACGCTTGGTGCCACGGCTCGTCCCATCCGTCCGCTCATGACACGTACTCCGCCGCTCCGTACGCCGCCGCCAGCGCCAGCATCACGCATGCGCTGGTCGCGAGCACTGCCCACCTCATGCGCGGTCGTTCCTTGAGCAGCAGCGCCAGCGTGAGGAACAGCGGGAAGGCGGCCAGCAGGTAGCGCCCCATGCCCATGAAGTCCTTGCTGGACAGGGCGGGCAATCCCACGATGGCCAGCGTGTACACGCCGTAGCCCCACCCCAGCCGCTTCGCCGTGGGCCACACCAGCGCGAGCGCCCCCACCGTGACGGCCGCGTGCCCCACCAGCCTGAAGCCGTCCGACAGGGACATCTCCCGGCTGAAGCCCTGGAACCAGCGCAGCTTCGCCCACGTGCGCCAGCCCGGCTTCTGGTCCCACCCCGGCGCGGACTGCACCTTCACGAACGCGAACGGCTCACCGAACGCCTTCCACTGATAGAGCACGTACAGCACGAAGCCCGCCGCCGCGAACACCGGCAACAGGTCCATCAGGCTCCACTTCAGGCCGCGCTCGTGCTTCCACTCCAGCCGCCGCGCCAGCAGGCCCACCACCAGCGCGGGCGCCACCGGCCGCGCTGCCGTGGCCACCGCAGCGAGCAGCACCGCCCACCCCAGCTGCCCCCGCTCCAGCAACAGGAACGCTCCGATGATGAGCAACAGGAACAGCGCGTCCGAATACATGGCCCCGTAGAGGAAGAACGCGAACGGATAGAACGCCAGCAGCAGCCCCGCGTTCCTCGCCGCCTCTTCATCCGCCCGCGTGCGTGCCCACAGCGTGAAGACGTACAGCGCGCCCAGGCCGCTCAGCATGGTGACGACCACGCCCGCGAGGAACGTGTCCACGTGCAAGAGGCCCAGGCCGCGCAGCACCAGCGGGTACAGCGGGAAGAACGCCACCGAGCTCTGCTGGCCGGGCGTGTAGCTGTAGCCCGCCTGCGCGATCTGCGCGTACCAACCGGCGTCGAAGTGCGTCCAGCCCAGGAGGAGGGGTGCGCCCGGCCACGTCAGCCGCGCGGGGCTGTAGCCCTGCGGGAACGCAATCGCGGACACCGTCACCAGCGCGGTGCACACCGCCAGGGCCGCGAGCCCGGCGATCAGAACAACACGAGGAGCGGAACGAACCATGTGGGGCATGCCCCTTGGTCCAGAACCGCCCCTCGCGTCAAGTCAGGCCCGGAAACAGGGAGAGCGCCGGGAACCGGCATCTCCCCTGCCCCGGTGCGTCATGCGCTCAGGACTCGTAGAAGCCCTTGCCGGCGCGCACCTTCTCCACCAGCAGCGGCGCGGGCGTGAAGCGCTCGCCGTACTTGTCTTGATAGTGCTCCAGCTTGCGCAGCAGGTTGGCCGGGCCCAGGGCGTCCGCGTACCGGAACGGGCCGCCCAGGAACGGCGGGAAGCCCAGGCCGAAGATGGCGCCCACGTCGCCGTCGCGCGGGCTGCGCAGGATGCCTTCACCCAGGCAGCGGATGGCCTCGTTCACCATCTGAAGCGCGACGCGCTCGGCCATCTCCGCGGCGTCCAGGGACTTGCGGTCCTTGCCGTGCGGAAGGAGCAGGTAGACCTGCGGGTCCACCTCCTTCTTCTTCCCGTTCTCGTACAGGTAGAAGCCCTTGTTCGTCTTGCGGCCCAGGCGGCCGTCGGACACCACGCCCTCCAGCGCCTTGGGCGCCGCCATGCGCTTGCCGAACGCGGCCTCCATGATGGGCCCCACCTTCTGGGCCACGTCGATGCCCACCTCATCCAAGAGCGTGATGGGTCCCACGGGGAAGCCGAAGTCCACCAGCGCCTTGTCCAGTTGGACGATGTCCGCGCCTTCCGCCAGCAGGTACGCCGCCTCGTTCATGTACGGCGCGAGGATGCGCGACGTGTAGAAGCCCGGCCCGTCGTTGACGACGATGACCGTCTTGCCCTGCTTCTTGCCCACGTCCACGCAGGTCGCCGTCACCCACTCCGCGGTGCCCGGGTGCGTGATGATCTCCAGCAGCGGCATTTTGTGGACCGGGCTGAAGTAGTGCATGCCAATCACCTGCGAGGGGCGCTTGCTGCCCTTCGCCAGCTCGCCAATGGGCAGGCTGGAGGTGTTGGACGCGAAGATGGTGTTCTCGCCGGTGACGGCCTCCACCTCCGCGATGATCTGGTGCTTGAGCTTCAGGTCCTCGAACACCGCTTCAATCACCAGGTCCACCGACTTGAAGCCGCTGTAGTCCGTGCCCGCGGTGATGCTGGACAGCTTCGCGTTCGACTCGAGCCGGGTGAGCGAGCGGCGCTTCACGCGCTCATCCAGCACCGTCTGCACCTGCTTGAGCGCGCGGCCCGCGCCCGCGTCGTCCCGGTCCTTCACGCGCACGGGCACGCCCTGGAGCACGCCGGCCACGTAGGCGATGCCGCCGCCCATGAGGCCGCCGCCCAGCACGCCCACCTTCTTCACCTCGCGCGGCTTCAGCTTGGGGTTGGAGGTGCCGTTCTCCTTCTTCAGCGCCGTGGTGGCGAAGAAGATTTCGACCAGGCGCCGCGACACGTCCGTGAACACCAGCTCGCCAAAGGCCTTCGCTTCCGCCTCCAGGCCCGCCTTGCGGCCGGACTCCAGGCCCACGCGGATGACCTGCAGCGCCTTCTCCTGCGCGGGGTACTTGCCGCGCGTCTTCTTCAGGAGCTGCTTCTTCGCCTGGTCGAACATCACCTTGCGGCCGAGCGGGTTGTCCTCCAGCGCCGCTTCCGTCCACAGGTCCTTGCTGATGAGGCCCTGGAAGAGGCCCGCGAGGCCCTTCTTCTTGCTGCTCTGGGCCACGGCCTTGAAGCCCTGGTGCGCGCGCTCCACCTTGAGCGTGCCCGCGGCCAGCTCCGCCGCGCGCTTGAGCGCGATGTCCTTCAGCATGGGCACGGGCACCACTTCATCCACGATGCCCAGCTTCTTCGCCTTGGACGGCTTGACGTTCTTGCCGGTGAGGATGAGGTCCAGCGCCGCCTGCGCGCCAATCAGCGCGGGCAGCCGCTGCGTGCCGCCGGCCCCGGGGATGAGGCCCAGCTGCGTCTCCGGCAGGCCCACCACCGACTTGGGGCTGTCCGTGACGATGCGGTAGTGGCACGCGAGCACCCACTCCAGACCACCGCCCAGGCACGCGCCGTGGATGGCCGCGACCACCGGCTTGGAGTAGGCCTCCAGCCGGTCGAACTCCGCGTGCGCGGCGCGGCTGATGGCCTCCACGTCCGCCGGGGACTTGATGGTCTGGAGGAAGTCGATGTTCGCGCCGGCGACGAAGTTGTCCTTCTTGCCGGAGATGAACACGACGGCCCTCACCTCCGGGTCCCGCTCCGCCTGAAGGAGCAGGTCGGAGAACGCGGCGCCCACTTCCGGGGACAGCGTGTTCACCGGCGCGCCCGGCTGGTCCACGGTGATGACCGCGACGCCGTTCGTGACGTCGTAGCTCAAGCCCTGCTTCGCTTCGACTGCCTCTTGCTTGGTCGCCATCACGCACGCTCCAGGATGACCGCGGCGCCCAGGCCACCCGCGGCGCAGACGGTGCACAACACCGTGTTCTTGTTCCGACGCTTCAGCTCATTCAGGGCCTGCGTGATGATGCGCGCGCCCGTGGCACCGAAGGGGTGCCCGATGGAGATGGAGCCGCCCGTCACGTTCAGGATGGACCGGTCCACCTCGCCCACCGGCGCGTTGAAGCCCGCCTTCTTCGCGAACTCCTTGGACGCCAGCGCCTGGAGGTTGCTCGCCACCTGCGCGGCGAAGGCCTCGTGCATCTCCACCAGGTCGATGTCCGCGAGCTTCATCCCCGCGCGCTTGAGCGCCACGGGCGCCGCGTACGCCGGGCCCTGGAGCAGCTGGTCCCCCGGGTCCGTGGCCGCGAACGCGTGCGAGCGCAGGAAGCCCAGCGGCTCGTAGCCCAGCGCCTTCGCCTTCTCCTCGCTCATCAGCAGCAGCGCCGCGGCGCCGTCCGTCAGCGGGGACGCGTTGCCGGCGGTGACGCTGCCATAGCGGCGGTCGAACACCGGCTTGAGCTTGGAGAGCGCCTCCAGGCTGGTGTCGTCGCGCACGATGTTGTCCTTCGTGGCGGTCTGCTCGTACTTCGGCGGCACGGTGACGTGCATCACCTCACCGTCGAACAGGCCCTCCTTCCACGCCCGGGCCGCGTTCTGGTGCGAGTTGAACGCGATGAGGTCCTGCTCCTCGCGGGTGATGCCGTTCTCCTTGGCCATCTTCTCCGCGCTCTCACCCATGGTCTCGCCGGTGGAGTACTCGGCGATGGCCGGGGGCACGGGGATGAGGTCCTTGGCCTTGAGCTTCTGGAAGGGCTTGAGCTTGTCCGGCAGGCTCTTGCCCTTGGACGACGCGGCCAGCGCGTGCGCCAGCGGGCGGCTGGTGAAGATGGGCGCGTCGGACAGGGACTCGGTGCCGCCGGTGATGACGACGTCCGCGTCTCCCAGCGCGATGGCGTTGGCGCCCGCCACCATGGACTGGATGGACGTGGCGCAGGCCCGCGCCACCGTGAAGGCGTCAATGCGCTTGGGCAGGCCCGCCGCCAGCACCACTTCGCGCGCGATGGACGGCGCGGTCAGCGTGGGGATGACCTGTCCGAAGACGACCTGGTTGATTTCGTTGGGGTCCAGGTCGCTGCGCTGCACCAGCTCCTGGACCACCATGCGGCCCAGGTCCAGCGCCGTCAGGTTCGCGAAGACGGTGCCCGCCTTCGCGAACGGCGTCCGCAGTCCGCGAACGATGGCCACCCGCCGGTGGCCGTTGCGCTTCTCGCTTGCCATGTGTGCCTCACCCTCTGTGAAACGAGTGAGGCGCTTCTAACGGCGGGCAATGCACCGCGTCAATGTCGGATTGATTCTTGAGTCAACTGCTCGCCAGTCGGCCGGGCGGGGGATTGTTCAGCCGAGCGTGCCCTGGCGGAGGGCGGCGCCGTGCTTGTGGACGGCCTCCACGAGGAACTTCGCGGCGTCCGGGTCGGTGGGCGGGAGGATGCCGTGGCCCAGGTTGAAGATGTGCCCGGTGGGGCCGGCGCGGCGGAGGATGTCCTTCACACGACCGTCCAGCTCCTCGCGGGGCAGGAAGAGGTGGAGCGGATCCAGGTTGCCCTGGGTGGCGACGTCCGGCCCGAGGATGCGGCGGCCCTCGTCCACGGGGCAGCGCCAGTCCAGGCCGATGACGTCCGCGCCGGTGCGCTTCAGGAGCGGCAGGTGCGGCGTCATGTTCACGCCGAAGAGGATGACGGGGACGCCCGTGGCCTTGAGCTCCGTCACCATCTCGGTGAGGTACGGGAGGCTGAAGCGTTCGAAGTCCCAGGGGGACAGCTCGCCGCCCCAGGAGTCGAAGATTTGAACAATCTTCGCGCCGGCCTCCACCTGCATCTTGAGGTACGGGATGAGGGTGTCGGTGAGCTTCCGGAAGAGGCGGTGGGCGACTTCCGGCTGCTCGAAGAGCAGGCGCTTGATCTGGATGTAGCTCTTGGAGCCGCCGCCCTCGACCATGTACGCGGCCAGGGTGAAGGGCGCGCCCGCGAAGCCGATGACGGGCACGGAGTCGTTGATGGCCTTGCGCGTGCGGCGGATGGCCTCGGCGACGAAGCCGGTGCCTTCGACGGGGTCGGGGACGCCGAGCTTGTCGATGTCCGCGGGCGTGCGCAGCGGGTTGGGGAAGTGGGGGCCCTTGTCGCCCAGCTCCAGGTGGATGCCCATGGCCTCCACGGGGATGAGGATGTCGGAGAAGATGATGGCCGCGTCCACGCCCAGGCGGGTGATGGGCTGGACGGTGACTTCGGCGGCCAGGTCCGGGTTCTTGCAGAGGTCCAGGAACGCGATGTTGCCGCGGATGGCGCGGTACTCGGGCAGGTAGCGGCCCGCCTGACGCATCAGCCACACGGGGGTGGTGTCGGTGGGCTGGCGGCGCGCCGTGCGCAGGAGTCGGTCGTTCACGTCGTCACCTTCGAGGGGCGGGAGGGAGTCACGGGCTTCACGGCCCGGGGTGTACCCTATCTCCATGACCCGGTTGAACCGCTACGTTCCGAGCCTGCTCGCGCTCGCATGCATGGCCTGTGCGGCGGGGCGGACGGCTGCTCCCGCCCGGCCTCAGTGGCCGCTGTCTCATGAGTTGGTCCGCTGGGAGCCGGTTCCCGGGGCGAGCGTCGTGGCGCCTCGGGTGCCTCCTGGGGCACCTCGGGTCGACCCTGCAGGGGTCTATTCCGGATGTAAGGACATCAACCCCGCTGACGTAGCCGGCATCGAGCCCCAGGTCACGGCCTACGTCACCTGCTCGTGGCACCAGTTGGACTTGGGCCGACAGCTCAACATCGACCTGGCCACCAATGCCTATGGACTCCACGCGTCGTCAGAAGAGAAGCGTGAGCAACTCCGAGTGACGCTGCTCCAGCAAACCGGCATTCCAGAGAAGGAGCTCACCCGGTTACCCGCCCCCTGGTTCGGGTGGGAATGGCGCAAGAACGTTCAAGAGTGGCTTGGGCCGCCAGAAGAGAAGCCAGACGGTCCGGGAGAGTTGCTCCGAGACCGCTGGATCGTCGCCGGAACGGGCCTTCTCTTCGTTCAGGTGATCTCCTCGGGAGATGATCCGTTCCCCGAGGGCGAGGCCTTCCTCGAATCGCTGCGGGTCACTGACCTGAACTGACGATTCAGCCGCCGTCCCGTCCGCCGTGGTCGTCGCTGCCGCCGTCGTCGTCTCCACCGCCGTCGTCATCCGCGGGCAGCGTGATGGGCTGGAGCCGCTCCTCACCTTCACGGACACAGACCTCCGTCTCCACGTCCTCCAGGTCGTCGGCCTTGACCTCCAGCGCGTAGCAGCCCGCGGGCAGCGGCCCCAGGCGCACCTCGCCGCTGCTCGTGTCCACCTTCGCGCGGTCTTCTCCCGTACCTCGCAGCTCCACCTCGACGTCGGGCGGGATGGCGCCCAGTTCGTCCCGCACCCTCACGGTGAGGAAGGCCCCGGGCTTCCCCTGGATGTCGCCCACGTCGGTGACCCGGGCGCCCTGCGCCAACACGGGCGTCCTCGCCGCCTGCGTGCGTGAGGCGACCACGTACAGCTCCAGCGACACCGCCGGCACGCCGTCCAGTTCGAAGCGGCCGTCCGCGGCCACCGTCGCGCGCAGCTCCTCATGGCCCAGCACGCTGACTCGCGCCACTCCGGACTCCGCGCCCAGCACTCGGCCTCGCACGGTGCCCGTGCGCAGGTCTCCGTTGTCGAATCCGCCACAGCCCACGAGCGCCAGCACCAGCGCCCTGCCGCATGTCCTGGCTCGCATCAGAAGCGGTACCCTCCGGCCAGCATCAGGCCTCCAAAGCCCACCGTGCGCGTCTGCCCGTCCACCGGGACGTAGGCCCACAACGCCTGTGCGCGCGCCTCCACCATCCACACCGGGCTGAAGCGGAACGACAGTGCGGCCATCCATCCCGGCCAGGCCGTGACGTACTGCTCGTTCCTATCCAACAGCTCCAACTGGAAGGAGCGTTGCAGCCACAAACCGGCCACGCGCGGTCCGGTAGAGAGGCCCAGCCGGCCCCACGTCCACGTGGGCCCCACCGCCACACCCACGAGCAGCGTGCGGTGCCGCACCGGCACGTCTCCGCCTGGATCCAACCGCAGCGACTGACGCCCCTGCCCCGCCGCCACGTCCACCCAGAGGTCCAGCTTCCCGTCCAGGAGCACGCCCTCCCAACCCAGCCCCCCGCC
>NZ_RAWN01000020.1:0-70581 GCF_003668895.1 Corallococcus sp. AB045 | reverse complement strand
GAGCCTGGCCCTCCGGGGCGGGGACGGACACGGAGGCCACCGCCGGGGACGGCGGCGCGGCGGACGCGGGAAGGACGGAGGCGCCCGCGAGCAGCAGGCCCAGGAGCGCGCGCTTCATCGCGACTCCAACTGGAAGACGAGCGCCTTCACGGTGCCAGCGCCCAGCTTCTCGTTGAGCCGCTCGAGCAGGGAGTCGGCCTGGCGGGAGAGGACCTGGGCCCACTCGGCGCTCTCCACGGTGATGATCAGCGTGCTTCCCTCCAACTGGTGCGGCCGGCTGTGGCGCGCGATGTTCTCTCCCACCGCGGCGGTCCAGAGCGGCATCAGCGACGACGCGCGGCCTGACTCTCCCGCCAGTCGCGCCAGCACCCGGGGCAGCAGGCTCTCCAAGGTCTTCGGTTCACCACGCGCCATCGTCGGGCGATTCTGGAACTCCTGGCGACGGAAGCCAACCGACACTTGCCTGCCCGCCCGTCCGATTTTCCCAGGGCCCCGGTTCCGCCCCGGTGCGGGGTGTCCAGCGAAGGCGGTTCCGGTGCCATCGCCGGTCGCGTCGCGGTCCTTCCCCCTGTAAGGTCGGGGCAAGGCCGGTCCCCCTCGGAGTTCCCATGCGTTCCATCCCCCATCCGGTCCGGTCCCCCGGCCTCGTGCTCGCATGCCTGCTGGCGTGCGCCATGGGCTGCGCGATGTCCGACATGGATGCGCCGTTCATCCATGGGGGCAGGGCGGACGCTTTCTGCACGGTGGATCAGGACTGCGCGGATCCAGCGCTGTTCTTCTGCAACACCGCCCTGTCGCGCTGTGAGCCCGCGTGCCGGACGGACCTCGACTGTTCGGTGAAGCGCCGCGGGGAGCTCAACACCATCGCCGCCTGTGAGTCGCAGGCGCTGGGCTGCCGCTGTGACGCCAGCCGCTGCGTCCCCGCCCTCTGCACCGGAGACGGTGACTGCGAGGACGGGGAGCTGTGCCGCGACGGCGCCTGTGGGCCGCCCCCGCCGTCGTCCATCGCCGCGGCCTGCCGCGTGGTGCCCGAGCGCATCATCGCGCCCGTGGGCACCCCCCTGCGCTTCGAGGCCTGGGTGTCCGATGCCGCGGGCCAGCCCTTCGTCCCGCGGAACGGGCTCACCTGGTCCGCCGTGTCGGCGCGTGTGAAGGGCGGGGGCACCGGCTCCGGGGCCACGTTCACTCTGGAGACGGCGGGCGCGGAGGAGGAGGCGGTGGAGGCCCGGGTGGGCAGCGTCGCGTGCCGTGCGCGTGTCACCGTGCTGCCCCCGCACACGGCCTCGGAGCAGGTGCGGGTGGTGGTGACGGACGCGCTCTCGGGATACCCCGTCGAGGGGGCCTCGGTGGTGGTGGCGGACGCGCTGGGTGGCGTGACGGTGCGCGAGCCCACGGACGCGCTGGGCGTGGCCGTGCTGGCGGCCCGGAGCGATTCGACGGTGTCCGTCTTCCATCCGGACTTCGGCTACCTCACCGTGGCGAACTACGACATGAGCGGCTCGCGGGACCTGCGATTGCCGCTGCGCCGCAACCCGGCGGACCGCGTGGGCGGAGTGAGCGCCCGGTTCACCCACCTCGCGCCCGTGGGGACGGGCGGCGCGTTGGCCCTGGGGATGGCGGGGCTGTCCGTGCCGGGCCTCCTGTCCGAAGCGGCCCCCACCCAGGTGCAGGGGCCCGACCGGAACGTGGAGCTTTCGCTCAGAGGGGTGATGCGCCCGTTCCAGATGCCCGCCAACGTCTGGGTGAACGGGCTGGGCGTCCTTCCGCTGGAGTCCGTGGAGGTGCCGGGCATCTCCGGGGTGTGCGACACGGCGCTCGCGGACGGAACGGATCCGGAGACGGCCACGCGCGCGGGGACCTGTGGCACGCGCACCGCCTGGGCCCTCACCGCGCAGGTGCCGTCCGGCGAGCTTCCGGCGGGGATGATGGATCCCAGCGCGGATCCGCTGCTGCTCCTGGCGCGCGCGCTGCCGCAGTCGGGGCGGTTCTCCTCCGCCGTCCAGCGCGACGTGCGCTTCCCCCTGTATGCGCCGATCGAGGGGATGACTCCCCCTGCCGGGCCGCTCACGTCGCTGGACTTCCAGCAGGTGCCGCTGGCCTTCCCGTTCGTGGTGCGCGTCCCGCCGCTCCCGCGCTTCCGCGACAGCTACCTGTGTCGCGCGCTGGTGGTGGGCTCGGTGACCGCGCCCGGACAGGGCACGGTGCCGCTGGGCCTGGGCGCCGCCGTCAACGCCAACCCGGTGGATCCGAACACGGACACGCAGCCCCTGTTGTCCTCGCCGGGCCTCGTGCGCGTGCGCATGGCGCCGGCCCATCACGGCCTGGAGGGACAGCCGTACCGGCTGGTCGCGGTCGCGTCGTCCGGAGCGCTGGGCGGCGAGGAGCCCGTGGGCCTGGCCACCAGCGCGGTGATGACGGCGCTGGACGCGCCCCGCTTCGATCCAGAGGGCATTCAGCCGGTGATGCTCGGGGACATGTTCCTCGGCATCCCGGTGGGCGCCCGCTACAACCCGGACGCGTCGCCGTGGCACGGCCTGCTGCCGCGCGAGTGGCGCATGGACGCCTCCCTCCCGGGCGCGACGCTCGTGCGCGCGACCTTCACCAACGCGGCCGGCCGGCGCTGGACGGTCTGGGTGGACGGCCGCCGCTCCGTCACCGGCGTGCGCCTGCCCGTGCCTCCCTCGGGCCTGGAGGACCGCACCTTCCAGGGCGACACGGAGGGCTCGCGCGCGTCGCTGTCGGTGGAGGCGTTGACCGGGGCCATGTCCGACGGCCGTTCGATGAACCTCTCCGCGCTCGCGGAGTCCGGGGGCATGGCGCCCGAGCGGCTCGCCGAGTCGGTGCGCGCCGCGTCCACGCTGAACTATGGCCGGCCCCAGGTGACATGGCTGTCGCCCGCCGAGGGTGCGTCGCTGGCTCGCGCCGCCACCGTGCGCGTGCGGGTGGACGGCTTCCAGGTGGGGACGGACGCCGCCAACGGCGACGAGGGTGGGGTGCTGCTCACCGTTCGTGATGGCGGCCCGGGCTGCGACCTCTCGGTGGTGCGCGGCGACGTGGCCACGGGCTCGGGCGAGGTGGAGCTCTCCCTGCCCACCGCCTGCTCCGGGGCGGAGCTCACACTGGTGGCGTCGCTGGTGGACGGGCTCGGGCTGCCGCTGCGGCCCGCGGTCAGCGCCGCCCGCACGGTGCGGGTGCCCTGACGTGCTGGGGTGTCAGTGCGTCTACGACCTGGCGGGGCACCCGTTCCGGCCGTGAATTCGCTTTCGCGAATTGCGCGGTGATACGTTTCGCTCCATGGGCCAGAAGGAGACGGTCGTCACCGTCATCTCGAAGATCTCCGAGCGCCCCGTCAACCTGGACGCGGCGCTGGTGGTCATCTACGGCCTGGACCTGGGGCGCAAGTACGACCTGGCGCGTGAGGAGACGCTGATCGGCCGGTCGTCCAAGGCGGACATCCAGATTGATCAGGAAGCGGTGAGCCGCAACCACGCGCGCATCACCAACACCACCAAGGGCGTGCGCATCGAGGACCTGGGGTCCACCAACGGCACGTTCGTCAACGACGACGTCGCGTCGTCGGCGCGGTCGCTGCAGAACGGCGACCTGGTGAAGATTGGCCGCACCATCTTCAAGTTCATCGCGGGCGGCAACATCGAGGCGGCGTACCACGACGAGATCTACCGGCTGACCACCATGGACGGCCTCACGCAGATCTACAACCGCCGGTACTTCGACGAGCAGCTGGACCGCGAGGTCTCCCGCAGCCGCCGCTACGAGCGCGTGCTGTCGCTGGTGATGTTCGACCTGGATCACTTCAAGGACGTGAACGACACCTACGGGCACCTGGCCGGGGACTCGGTGCTCAAGCAGCTGGCGTCCACGGTGCGCACGCGCATCCGGCGCGAGGACGTCTTCGCCCGCTACGGCGGTGAGGAGTTCGCGCTGCTCCTGCCGGAGATCAACCTGGCCGGCGCCCGTCAGCTCGCGGAGAAGGTGCGCAAGCTGGTGGAGCGGCAGCGCTTCGAGTTCGACAAGCAGGTCATCCCCGTCACGCTGTCGATGGGCGTGGCCACGCTGGAGCCGCACCACCGCGAGCCCGCGGAGGTGGTGCGCGCGGCGGACGAGCACCTCTTCACGGCGAAGAGCCAGGGGCGCAACCGCATCTGCGGCTGACGCCCCCGGGTGTCTTGCCTTCGGCCTTCACCCCGTGAACACGGAGCGGCGCTCGCGCAGCAGGGCCTGGAGCATGCCCTGGATGGACTCGCGGGTGCGCTCGGTGAGCCGCTGCACCTCGCCCAGGTCGTCCGCGGCCTCCGGAGGCAGGCTCTCCATGGTGATGGGCTCGCCGAAGCGGATGGTCCACTTGGCGGGCAGCGGGCCGGGCGCGGTGAGCGGCAGTGACGGGAACCCGAGGAAGCCACCGGGGAGGCGGCCCAGCAGCGGGGACGTCTCCTCCGCGCCGACGATGGCCACCGGGACGATGGGCGCGCCGGTGCGCAGGGCCAGCTTCACGAAGCCGCCGCGGCCGAAGCGCTTGAGGCGGTAGCGCTCCGCGAACGGCTTGCTCGCGCCCTGGTAGCCCTCCGGGAAGACGACGAGCGGCCGATGCTCGTCGAGCAGCCGCAGCGCGTTCTCCGGCGAGGCGCGCACGGCGCCCAGGCGGTTGAAGAGGGTGCCGAGCATGGGCGCGTGGAAGACCTGATCCTCCACCAGCCAGCGGGCCTCGGGCAGATCCGGGCGCTCCCGCAGGAGCGCCTGCGCCATCACGAGGCCGTCGTAGGGCAGGGCGCCGGAGTGGTTCGCGACGAGGATGGAGGCGCCGAGCGGCACCTGATCCACGCCCTCCACGGAGACGCGCCAGTACTGCTCGTAGAGGAAGTCGAGGACGGGCTGGAGGCTCTCCACCAGGCCCGCGTCCTTGCCGTAGTCATCCAGCCGGCTGCCGCCGCCGGTGCCCAGGCTGGTGCGCACGGCCTCCATCAGGCCGTGCATGGCGCCCACGGCGCGGCCCAGGCCTTCGCTCGCGAGCGCCTGGCCGGCGATCTCCTTCGCCAGGGAGAACATGCCCGCGGCGCGGCCCGCGAAGCCGGACTGCGGGGCCGGCTCCTCCGGACTGTCGAAGCCCTGCGCATCCCGCTCCGCTTCCTCCTGGAGGGGCGCCTCGCCGGGGTCGCCCACGAGCGACAGGGGCCGGCGGCTGGGGGGCAGCTCGTCGTGCGTCTCGTCGGGCAGCTCCACCTCCGGCTCCACGTCCGTGGGGGCGGCGCCCTCGATGATGGAGACGGAGATGTGCACGCCGTTCTCCTCGACGCGCTCGACGCCGGTGAGCAGGTCGTCGTCCTCGTCGGGGTCCTCCGGCGCGGCCATGCCCTCCGGGTCGCGGCGCCAGGCGTCAGCGGTCCAGGTGTCCCCGGTGTCCTCGGGAGGAGGCACGTCCTTCGGGTCGCGGAGCCAGGCGTCGCCGGGCCAGGCCTCCGCGCCGTCCTCGTCCAGGTCCCGCGCATCGCGATCCTCGGCGGAGGGGAGGGCGCGCTCCTCGGGGCCGTTGGCGCGGCGGTCCAGCACCTCGTCCACGGCGACGCCCGCGGTGGCCTCGGCCACCTGGGTCGCGACGGCGGTGGCGACCTCGCGCTCGGCGCCGTCGCCATTGCCATCTTCCAGCACCTGCCGCACGGCGGACTCGGCCACCTCTGCCACGAGCTCCGTCGCGAGGACGCGCTCGATGTCGCGGTCGGGGCCCTCTTGCCCCTCGAACAGCTCATCCACGGCCGTCTTCGCGGCGGCCTCCGCCGCGTCCGAGGCGAGGGCTTCCGTCAGGGCGCGGTCCACCGTGCGCTCCCTCGGGCGCGAGCCTCGCGCCTCGTCCGCGAGCACCTGGGGCCGCGACGGCGGGGGCTCGGCGGCGGGGCCCGGCACGGAGGGCTCGCGCAGGGGCGAGACGTCCTCGCCGGCGGGATGCTGGCCCGATGCGTGCGCGGCATCCTGGGCGCCAGTCTTCGCGGCCGGACGCCCGTGCTCCGCTTCCGAGGCGTGCTCCCCGTCGCGCGCGTCCTGCTCGTGCCGCGCGCTCCCGCGTCCGTCCGGGCGGGCCTCGAACATGTGGACCTTGGCCGCGGGTGTCTTCGGCGTCGCGGCGGCCTGCTTCGCCTCCGCGGCCTTGCCGCCCTTCGGTGCCTTCGCCTGGGCGCCGGCCTTCGACGCGCCACCCTTGGCGCTCTTCGCCTTGCCCGCTGACTTCGCGCCCTTCGCGGACTTCGGCGCCGCGGACTTCTTCGCGGCCTTCGGGTCGGCCGCGTTGTCCTTCACCTCGCCCGTGCGAGGCGCGGCGCCCCGCTGGAAGGGATCATTCCCGAGGACACCCTTGGTCATGACTGGCTCCTTCTGAGCGCCGAGGCGGCGTCCCTGACATGGTGGAGGGGCACGAACCCCAGCGCGGACTCGGCGCGCTCCCCGTCCGCGACCCAGGAGTAATGCATGTAGTCGAGCAGGGCCACCGGCAACGTGCCCGCTCCCACCACCCCGAGCGCGCGAAGTGCTCCACGAAACAACGGCCCCGGCAAGGGGAGCGGTTGCGCGCCCGCCTGGCGGATGAGCCCCGACAGGGGCAACACCCCGCGCCCCACGACGTTGAACTCTCCCGCGGCTTCCGCCCGCAGGGCCAGGTGCAGCGCCCGGCCCGCGTCCTCTTCGTGGATCGCCTGCCAGAGCGGGTCGAATCCCAGAAGCGTGGGCACCACCGCGTGCGACAGCAACCGCGTCGCCGGATTGTCCAGGCTCGGGCCGAGCAGGGGAGCGAAGCGCAACACCAGCGTGCGGGTGTCCGGGTTGCGCTCACGGAAGGCCCGCACCTGTCCCTCCACCTCCACCTTGTCGTTCACGAACCGGCTGTGCGGACAGCCGAACAGCGGCGAGCCTTCGCGCAGGAGCGCCGGGTTGTTGCCCCGTGCCCCGTACGTCACCGTCAGCGACGGGACCACCAGCCGGGGCAGCCGGGCGCGGCCCACCGCCGTCAGCACGTTCATGGTGCCAATGACTTCCAGCTCGTGCGCCAGCGGGCCGTTGAGGATGGGCCCGAAGAGGAACGCCAGGTGGAAGAGGGCGTCCACGGGGCGCTCGGTGAGCGCGTCCGTCAATTCTCCCTCCGCGTCGTAGCGGGTGAGGTCCACGCGGTGGAACTCCACCTTGCTCATCCCCTGGGGCTCCTTCGTGTCCAGCACGAGGATGCTCTCCACGCCGGGGTCCGCTTCCAGCCTGGGCAGGAGCAGCCTGCCGTAGTCGCCATTGGCGCCTGTCACCGCGATGCGCATCGGGCCCTTGCCTGCTCGGATCACTTCCATTCGCAGGGGCGGGTGTTAGCCCAGCCGTCCGGGAATGTCAGCCGAGTGCGCCCGTGATGTTCTGGACAACGTCATCCAGGTGGCGGAGGGTGGCTGATCGCCATGTCCCGAATCGCGCGCCTGAGCGACGTGCTCATCAACAAGATCGCCGCTGGCGAGGTGGTGGAGCGCCCCGCCTCCGTGGTGAAGGAGCTGTGCGAGAACTCGCTCGACGCCGGCGCCCGCACCGTGCGCGTGGAACTGGAGGCCGGCGGCGTGGGCCGCATCACCATCTCCGACGACGGCCACGGCATGAGCCGCGAGGACGCCACGCTCTGCCTGGAGCGCCACGCCACCAGCAAGCTGCGCGAACTGGACGACCTCTTCCACATCGACTCCATGGGGTTCCGGGGCGAGGCCATCCCCGCCATCGCCTCCGTGTCCCGCTTCACGCTGCACACCGCGGAGCCGGACGCGCACGAGGGCACGAAGGTGTCAGTGGAGGGCGGAGGCCCACCCACGGTGGAGGACGCGCCGCCCCGCGTGGGCACGGTCATCACCATCGAGGACCTGTTCTTCAACGTGCCCGCGCGCCGCAAGTTCATGCGCCAGGGCGCCACCGAGCTCAAGCACTGCGAGGAGGCCGTGGTGCGCCTGGCGCTCGCGCACCCGGAGGTCGGCTTCTTTGCCTCGCACGAGGGCAACGAGCTCTTCTCCAGCCCCGCCGCCGAACATGATCCGCGCGAGCGCATCGCCGCGGCCCTGGGCCCCGCGTCCTTCCCGCACCTGTTCCCGGTGGAGGAGCGCCGGCTGGGCGTGGTCGTCACGGGCTACCTCGCGTCGCCGGAGTACACGCTGCCCAACGCGCGCGGCCTCTACACCTTCGTGAACCGCCGCTACATCCGCGACCGCGGCCTCATCAGCACCGTGCAGCGCGCGTTCCAGGACTTCCTGCCCGCGGGCCGTCAGCCGGTGGTGGTGCTGCACATCGACGTGGAGCCCGCCGCGGTGGACGTCAACGTGCACCCGCAGAAGATGGAGGTGCGCTTCGCGGACGCCCGTGGCGTGCAGGACGCGATCAGCGCCGCCCTCTCACGCGTGCTGCGCGCGGCCCCGTGGCTGGGCTCGCCGGAGGAGCAGGCCGCCAACCCGCAGCCCCGGGACGCCGCGCACTACGCGCACGCAGTGGAGCGCTTCCTCACCCGCGCGCAGGAGGCCACCTGGGGCGCGCCGCTGCCCACCGCGATGGACGCACCGGGAGGCTCGACGCCCGCGCGCCCGCTGACGCCGTCCTACTTCACGCCGAACGGTGGAGCGCAGGGCAGCGCGTTCCCCGGTCCGTTCCAGGGCCCCCAGGTGCCGGGCCGCACGCTCGGGTTCGGCGAAGCGCAGCCGCAGCTCAACGAAGCTCCGCCCCCGGGCTACTTCGCGGCGCTGCGCCCCATGGGCCTGCTGGGCAGCCGCTTCCACGTATGTGAAGGCCCCGGCGGCACGCTCGTGGTCCTGGATCCGCACGCCGCGCTGGAGCGCGCGCGCCTCACCGCGTACCTGCGGCGGCTGGAGGACGACACGAAGGCGCCGCCGCCGTCGCTGTTCGGCACCACGGTGGACCTGTCCCTGGCGGCGGTGAAGGCGCTGGTGGACGGCCGCGAGGCGCTGCTCAAGCTGGGCGTGGACGTGGAGCCCTTTGGCGGCACGGCGCTCGCGCTCAAGTCGGTGCCGGCGGGCCTGGAGGGCGTGGACCCTCGCGCGCTTCTGGAGGCCCTGTCACGCGCGCTGCCACCGCGCAGCGCTCCACTGGACGTGACGAGCCTGGCGGAGGCCGTGCGTGTGATGGCCTGTCACGCCGCGCGCCGCGCGTCTTCTTCGCCGCTCACCGACGCGCAGCTGCGCGCGCTGCTGGGCGAACTGGACCGCGCGGACTTCACCCCCCCGTGCACGCACGGCACGGTGGTGGTGCTGGAGATGCCGCTGCTGGAGCTGGAGCGGCGCGCTCGCTGACGGCTCAGGCCCTGGCCTTGGCCTGCGCCTCCGTCTGCGCGCGCAGCGCCTCTTCCTTCGCGCGATGCTCGCCCGTGGGGTCGCTGGGCGCGAAGTCCTCCGCGGAGGCCACCTGGCGGATCTCCACCTCCCCGTCCCGGAAGGGGATGCGGCGCGCCCAGGCGATGGCCTCCTCGCGCGACTTCACCTCGATGATCCAGAAGCCGGCGACCAGCTCCTTCGTCTCAGCGAAGGGGCCATCCGTCACCGTGGGGCCCTTGGCGGAGAACGTCACGCGCGCCCCCTTGGAGCTGGGGTGCAGCCCTTCACCCGCGAGCAGGATGCCGGCCTTCACCAGCTCCTCGTTGTACTTGCCCATCTCGCCCAGCTCCTCCGAAGACGGGAGGCGACCGGTCTCACTCTCGGGGGTGGCCTTGACGATCATCATGAAGCGCATGGGGAGTTCTCCTTGGACGTCGGGTTCAAAATGGCGACGAATAGCAGGGCGCGAAATCGACACGGCGGGTGACGGACCGGAAAGTTGACGCGGCAAGGTCCCCGGATACGGTGTGCGACACGCCTGTAGCACCGGGCCGCGAGCGCCCGTGCCGGCAGAAAGCCCCGGGAACCGCGCCTTGATGCTCCGCCGTCTGCCGCTCGTCTTCGCCCTCGCCGCCGCGCCCGCCCTCGCCCAGGAAGAAGGCGATTGGAGCGCGGGGCGGGCTCCCACCAACCTGGACGGCGTGGGCCGCATCACCGTGCAGGCCGGCTACCGGCTCACCTCCAACGGCACGCTCTACGACGCCTGGTATGGCGCCAAGGGGCCAGGCAACGGCCTGGAGCGCGCGCCGGAGTCCTCGGGTGGGCCCCTGGGCGTGGCCACGTTCGCGTACGCGATGTCGGACCTGGTGGAGGTGGGCATCGACCTGTTCGGCACCGCGCAGACCCTGCGCCTGTCCGAGCCCGGGCCCGACGGCACCACCGTGTCCCGCAAGGTCAGCACCGTGTCGTACGGCGCGCTGCTCGGCGTGCGCTTCCAGGGCGTGCTCGACATCGGGCCGCAGGGGCTGATTCCCTCTGCGGGCGTGCTCACGGGGCCCGCGGTCATCTCCTCGACGCGCGAGGGCTCGTCCATCCAGGAGCGGGTCTCCCAGGCCTGGGTGGGCTCGCTCGGCGCCACGCTTCGCCTGTCCGCGGAGTGGGGTATCACCGCTGAGTACCGCTTCATGCTCCTTCGCGGTCCCGTGGAGTCCCCGAACACCGACGCGTTCAAGGGGCCCTTCAGTTTCAGCCACGGAGGCAATTGGTTCGCGCTCGGTGTGACGTATACGTTCCCGCCGAATCCGTCCCGTCCCATGGCCTCGTTCTAGAGGCTTGGGAAAGTTCCAACACGAAAGCAGGCGAGCGCGCGCGGAGCAGGGGCTTTCGGGGAATGGTGGGCACCAAGGGCCCTGTTTGGGAGCGGAAAAAGAACCCGCCCCTCATCCCGGAGAGTCCCCTAGCATGCGTGAGTCGGCCGAAGTCATTTCCGGTCCCAGGAAGATGTCCATGCCCCCCTCTGAACAGCCGAAGACCGACCTTGAGAAGGAACTCTCCGAGCTCCGCCGCGAGGTCATCGAGTCGCGCAACCTCGTCATCAAGACGGACAACCTGCTGAAGAACCTCCACGCGGAGGTGAAGGCGGTCGGCAAGCGTCACGAGGACTTCCAGAAGCGGCAGTGGCTCTCCTCGGCGGTGGCCTACGCGCTCTTCGCGATTCTGGCGGTCGGTGGCGCGGTGCTGGTGAACGGCGCGCGCAGCTCCAGCAACACCAACGAGCGCGAGCGGCTGGAGAAGCAGGTGGCGGACCTCTCCGCGCAGCTGGAGAAGCAGCGCGCGGACACGACCTCGCACCTGACGGCCCAGCGCGCCGCGAACGAAGTCTACAAGATGATGACCACGCTGCCGGGTGACGAGCGCCTCAAGGGCATCGACGCGCTGGTGAAGCTGGACACGCAGAAGCTGTCCTCGCTGGAGCGCCAGGCGCTGAACGACCGCGCCGCCATCCTGCGCCGCGAGACGGGCGACGCCGCCCTGGAGCGCGGGAAGATCGCCTTCCGCAAGAACGAGATGCCCGCCGTGGTGGAGAACCTGTCGCGCTTCCTGGCCATGAACCCGCAGGAGTCGGATGCGCTGGACGCGTCCTTCTTCCTGGGCACCGCCTACAACCAGCTGCGTCAGCACGACAAGGCCGTGCCGCTGCTGGCCCGCTTCGTGGAAGGCGACAGGAAGTCCAAGACGCGTGACTACGCCATGCTCCTGCTGGCCCAGTCGTACCAGGAGACGGGCTCGTTCGATAAGGCGGCGGACACGGTGCGCGACGCGCTGGCCACGTACCCGGCCACCCAGTACCTGTCGCAGTTCCGCGGCCGGCTGAACTCCGCCAAGCGCGCCGCCGCCGGTGGTGACGCCGCCGCGGTGCCCGCCGCCGCTCCGGCCGCCGCGCCCCAGGCCGCTCCGGCCGTGGCCGCCCCCGCCGCGGGCCAGTAGTCCCCACACCGCCGCCGTCCGGGGAGGGTTCGCCTTCCGGACGGTGTGCAAGGGAAGCATTGCCACCCGGGGTCCAGGGTCGTAAGACCTGGGCCCCGTGTCCGCTCCCGACTCGCAGAAAGACCCCCGCTTCCGCCGCTACCGTGGCGCCGCGTACGCGGTCCACATCACGCTGGCCACGCTGGTCTCGCTGTGGATGATCTGGAACGTGGGGCACTCCGTCGCGGCGATGACGCCCGCGAGGCCCCCGGCCGTGATGCCACCGCTCACCGTGCGCGAATGTCTGGACGCCGCGGACGCGCACTGGAAGGACCTGGAGGCCGAGCGCGAGAAGCTCGTGCACGTCCTCCCCGCCCGCAAGGTCGACCAGGAGTGGATGCGCTTCCGCACGGACTGGCTGACGCGCGTGCGCAAGTCCGAGTCCGAGTGCGCCCTGGAGTCGAGAGATCCGTCGCGCGTGGAGCTGCGCTCGGTGTACCGCCACCTCACGCGGGTGCAGGACCTCTACACCATCCACGCGGTGCAGTACGCGGGCGAGGTGGGCGGCGCGGTGGACGCGCTGCACGCCGCCTTCGACACCGCGCGCCGCAAGGACAGCGGCCGGTAGTCGCGGCTTCAGCGCGTGGGCAGCACGGTGGAGTAGCGCCCCGTGCTGTCGGACACCGTCTGCGCCAGCAGGATGGACTCCGGCCGTCCCCCCACCGTCACCACGCGGAAGAAGCGCACGGACGCGTTCGCCGCGATGCCGTCCGGGGCCAGCGCCGGGTCCGGGGGCAGGGTGATGCGGCCGCTCAACGAACGGCCTCGTGACAGCGTGAAGGCGGCCAGGGTCATCACGTCTGACCCGGCGGTGCCGGCCGGCACGGTGACGAAGCGGCTGACGCGCGGCAGGTTCTCCCCGGGCAGGAAGTCCAGCCGGTACTCGCCCGGATCCAGGGCCAGCGAGAAGTTGCCGTCGCTGCTGGTGGTGAGGGGCGACTCGAAGCCCAGGGGCGGCTGCGGATAGCCTTCCAGGGCCCCCACCGGCTCCGCCACGACGCGCACGCCCGACGCGGGGCCGGTGCCCTCCGGGTTCTTCACGCTGCCCACCACCGTCATGCGCTCCGGGCACGTCACGTCCGGCAGCACCGTGTCCACCGCCGCCACCGTCACCTGCTGGGGCGTCAGGCGCGAGAGCGAGCTGGGCGGCGGGACGATGACCAGCGTGAGCGGGAACTCCGTGACGCCGGGCAGGGACGTGAGCTGGTAGCGCCCCTGCGCGTCCGTCAGCACCGGCACGCCCTTGAAGGTGCCTCCGCCGGCCACGCGGCCCTGGAGCGACACGCGCGCGCCGGCCATGGGCGTCTGGCCGTCCATCTCCAGCACGCGGCCCTCCACCTTCACGGACGCGCCGGGGTCTCCCAGCTCCAGCGGAGCGGGGAGGGCGGTGGACGGCTCCACCACGAAGGTCTTCCAGGGCACCAGGTCCCCGGCGTTCACGGGGGTCGCGCGCAGGAGCACCGTGGCGCGCGCGGCGTCCTCCGCGCTCAGCACCAGTTGGAACGCGCCCGTGCCGCGGGTCACGCGGGCGCGTTGGGACAGCGGGCGCAGCGACTCATCCAGCACCTGCACCTCCATGTCCGCGTCCACCTGCTTCGAACCCTGGAGCACCAGCGTCCCCGTCAGCGTCACCACGCGCGAGCCGGTGGGCAGGTCGAAGGCCACCATGCCGCCCGACGAGGGATCCACGAAGGCGTCGCGCGACAGCGGTGGCAGGGCCGGGTCCACCGGCGTGAGCGTCACGGTGTACCTGCCACTGCCCACGGGCAGCACCCACGCGCCGTCGTCCGGGGTGAGCGTCGTCTCATAGCGCCGCGCCACGCCGGGGATGAGGCGGCTGTCGCCCGTGGCCAGCAGGTGGATGGGGGCGCGGTAGGGCATGGGGGCCGTGCCGCCGTCCGCCGTGGCGGTGGTGCCGCGCGTGACGGTGCCCATCAGGCGCACGGGGCTGAAGAGCTCCAGGTTCTGCTCCGCCCGCAGCCGGTCCACCGGGAAGTCCTGCGCGAGCAGGCCCGCCTTGGGATGGGGCTGCACCTCCACGACGATGTCGCCGCCGGGGTTGCCGCAGCCGTCCACGAAGCACACCTGGCCGGCGGCGCACTCCGCGTCGGAGCGGCACACGAGCTGCTCCGGGGGAGGCTCGTCCTCCAGGAAGCCGCACCCGGCCCCGGTCAGCCCGAGCGCCAGCGCCAGGGCCCGGAGCGCGCGCCTCACTGGCAGTCCCCCGCCACCGTGTTCACCACCCACGAGTACGAGGTGACGAAGCCCGGGTTCTTCACCACGCCGCCGTCCGCGAGGATGACCTCGTCCGGTGGATCCGGCTGGCGGTTGGTGAGGTGCCGGTCGGTGACGAACGCCTCCACCAGGTGGATGCCCGGCGGGGCCAGCGGGTTGTTGGCCGAGCGCAGGTCCATGCGCAGCGTGCCGCGGTCGTCACGGCGCGGCTGGCCGGTGTTGGCGAGGACGATCTGCCGGTAGTAGCCCGTGGGGTTGGACGGGTTGTAGTCCACGTACCACTCCACGGTGATGCGGTCGTCGACGTCCAGGTCCTCCACCACCACGTTGAAGTCCTGGATGCAGCTGCCCACGCCGAAGGCGCGCAGGATGCGCTCGGAGGGCTCCACCTGCTCCTCCAGGATGCGCGGCGGCCGGTTCCTGAACTGGGGCAAGCTCTCCAGCAGCGCCACTTCCTGCGGGATGAGGCACCCGGAGCCCGTCGCGAGCGCCGCGAGCCCCAGGGCCGTCACCAGCGGCTGGAGGATGCCCCGGGACTGTCGCGTCGCGTGACGGTGCATGGCGTGGCTTGGGGGAACGCTATAGCAGTTCCTCGTTCTCCTCGGGAGGAAGCGGACCGCCCGTCTTCTCCGCCTCCAGCTTCTCCAGGTGGCGGAAGATGGTGCGGGGGTCCACGCCCAGGTCCTTGGCCGTCTTGGTGCGGTTACCGTTGTTCCGGGCCAGGACCTCGTTGATGTAACGCTTCTGGAACTCTTCCTTGGCCTGGAGCAGCGGCATGATGGGCTCCAGGTTCTCCGGCTTGAGGTCCAGGTCGTCCGCGCCCAAGAGCGGCTTGTCCGCCAGCACCACCGCCTTCTTCAGGCGGTTCTCCAGCTCGCGGATGTTGCCCGGCCAGCCGTACTTCTTCATGGACACGGCGGCGGCGGGCGTGAAGCCGCGCGCCTTGGAGTTGAACTCGCGCGCGTACTTCTGGAGGAAGAAGCGGCCCAGGACGATGACGTCCTCGCCGCGCTCGCGCAGGGGCGGCAGCTTCACGGTGACGACGTTGAGCCGGTAGTAGAGGTCCTCGCGGAACGCGTTCCGCTTCACCTCTTCTTCGAGGATCTTGTTCGTCGCGGCCACCACGCGGATGTCCACCGGTTCGCCGCGGTTCTCGCCGACCTTGTAGACGATCTTGTCCTGGAGCGCGCGAAGCAGCTTCACCTGGAGCTGGAGCGGCATCTCGCCGATTTCGTCCAGGAAGAGCGTGCCGCCGATGGCCGCCTGGAACTTGCCGGGCCGCGTGGCCACCGCGCCGGTGAAGGCGCCCTTGGCGTGGCCGAACAGCTCGCTCTCCAGCAGGTTCTCCGGGATGGCGCCGCAGTTCACCGTGATGAACGGGCCCTTGGTGCGCGGCGAGCGGCGGTGGATCTCCCGGGCGATGAGCTCCTTGCCCGTGCCCGTCTCGCCCGTAATCAGCACGGAGATGTCCGTGGGCGCGATCTTGTCGATGCGCTTGTACACGTCCCGCATGCCCTGGCACGCGCCCACGATGTCGCCGTAGCGCTGGTCCTCCAGCTTGCGGCGCAGCTCCGTGTTGTCGAGCTTCAGGTCGTTCACGAGCAGCGCGTTCTGCAGGAGCAGCGACGCCTGCGCCGCGAACACGGTGAGCATGTCCATGCTCTTGGGCTCGAAGCGGTTCACCAGCCGGTCGTTGCCCACGTAGAGCACGCCGAACAGGTCGCCCTTGTGCATCACCGGCACGCACATGACGGAGTGGACCTTGAGGTTCACCACGGACTCGCTGGCCTTGAACTCCGGCGTGTCCAGCGCGTCCGCGACGATGATGGCCTTCTGGTCCTTCACCACCTTGGCGATGATGGAGTCGGACAGCTTCTCCACCGCGTCCTCGATGTTCTCCCGGGCCACGTTGCGCGCGGCCTTCACGCGAGGCTCGCCGCTCTCCATCAGGATGAGGAAGCCCTTGTCGGCGCGGGTGACCTCGATGGCCTCGTCCAGCAGGCTCTCCAGGATGCGGTCCACGTCGTAGCTGCCGAAGAGCCGCTCACTGAACGCGGTGAGCCGCTTGAGCAGAACCAGCTCGCGGCCCACCACGCCGGGCAGCTCCGCCGTGTGCGAGTCCGACGAGGCCGTGGCGGCGGAGGGCAGGGACACCTCGCGCTCGGGCACCTCGCGGCGCACGGGCTCGCGGGGGGCGTCCTCGCGGGAGAAGGTCAGCTCGGTGCCGCCGACCTTGACCACGTCTCCGGTGGAGAGCGCGTGGTTGTCGCGGCGCTTGCCGTTGACGTGGAAGGTGGCGCCCAGGCTGCCCACTTCGTAGCGGGTGCCGTCGAAGGTGACGTGCAGGGCGTTGGCGGGGACGTTGGCGTCCTCCAGCGGCACGTCGTTGTCGGATCCCCGCCCCAGGCTGGTGATGCGCTTGAGCAGGGAGACCGTGCGGACCTTTCCATCGGGGGTGCGGACGGTGAGGCTGGCCATGGGCGGACTTTGGGTTCTTGGGGCTAGAACGTGAGGGTGAAGCCGGCGCCCAGCCCACCCTTGGTGGAGTACAGCCGCACGCGCGGCGGCGCGGCCTGGGAGACGGAGGGAGAGGGCTTCGGTTCGGGGCGGGACTCGACGGTGGTACTGGTCACCACCTGGTCCTCGTGGTGGTAGACGGCGTCCACCACGCCCAGGGTGTAGACGGTGTAGAAGCCGGTGGCGGACGCGAGCTTGAGCAGCTGCCAGGTGTCCGCCTGCCGGGCGCGGTCCGTGGGGATGTAGCGCACCGGAATGGACGCGCGGCCGTCCTCGTCCAGCACGTTGTCCAGGTTGATGAGCCGCTCCTCGAAGAGCGAGTCGTACGCGAAGAACGCGATGATGCTGGTGATGGCCAGCACGCCCTCCGTGGCGGCGAAGGCGATGCCCATGCCGTTGCGGCCCTGCTGGAACTGGCCGGCGCCGAAGGGGACGAAGTTGACCAGGAAGTTGCGCTTCTCCACGGTGCGCACGGTGACCTGGCGGGCCAGCTCCTCCGCGCGGCGGCGCTGCGTCTCCAGGGCGACGCGCTCCTGCTCCCGGCGCTCCTGTTCGGTCTTCTCGCGCTCCAGGCGCAGGCGCTGCTCCTGGCGGAGGAACTCGCGCTCGCCGGACATCTGGTTCTTGAGGTCCTCGAAGTAGGCGACGGCCGGGGGCGGGACGACGAAGGGGTCCAGGCTGAAGTCGGGATCCAGCCGGAGCACGGCGCGCAGGTGGCGTTCGGCTTCGTCCGTCTTGTTGAGGTTGAAGGCGGACAGGCCCGCGAGCTTGTGCAGCTCCACCAGGTCCTCTTCCGGCAGGTCGCCCCGGTCGATGCGCTGGCCGGCGCGCTCCAGCACCTCCGCGTACTTGCCGTATTCGAACGACGAGCGCAGCGCGGCGACCTCCGGATCCGCGCCCATGGGCGTCTGGGCGCGCGCGGACGCGGGGCCGAGCAGGGCGGCCAGCAGGAGGAACACGAGAAGCAGCGGGCCGCGGCTCATTCGGGCGCCAGGCTCCCGCGCAGGGTGGTGGGCTTGCCGGGCTCCAGCAGGACGACGCGCTTCTCCGTCTTGTAGCCGGGGGAGGAGATCTCCACCTCCACGCGGTGCTGGAAGCTGGCGGGGCCGCGAGGGGAGCGGATGTCGAAGGGGTGCTGGAGGCTGTCGTTCGCGGTGCGCTCCACGTCGCCCACGCGCACGGTGGCGTCCGGCGGCTGGTAGTCCATGGACAGCTGCGAGGCCTTCAGCAGGGCGCGCAGGCGGAAGACGTTCTCGCGGTCCGGCTTCACGTCGATGGTCTCCGTGGCGTCCTCGCAGTAGCCGCAGGAGACGGTGACGGTGTGCTCGCCCGGGGACAGGTGCACGTCGTGCTGCGCGAGCTGCTGCGCGCCGGCGGGGCCGCCGTCCACGCGGATGGAGCCGTAGGGGCGCACGAGGATGGACACGGGGATTTTCCCCGCGCGTGTGGACTTGGAGTCGTCCTGCGGGTCGAGGCTTGCGACCACCGCGGGGCGCGAGGGCGCGCGATCCGGAGGGGAGGGGACGCGAGGGTTGGTGTCGGTGGGAGGCAGGAGCGCGTCTCGGCCGGGCGTGCCCGGGCCCTGCGCGCCATTGGGACGCGAGCCCGTGGCCTGCACGCCCTGAGGGGTGCCCGTGCCGTCAGGCGAACCTGTCGTGCCACCCGTGCCCTGCGCGCCGTGGACCGCGCCCGCGCCTTGCGTGCCCGTCGTGCCACCCGTGCCCTGCGAGCCGCCAGCCGTGGGCTGGGAACCCGGCGCCTTCGAGCCCTCGGCGCGCGGATCCACCGTTTGCACCTTCGGCGTCTCGGGCGCGCTCGCGTTCATCCGGTGCACCTGCCAGCCGCCCAGCCCCAACGCGAGCGCCACGCCCGCCGCGATGCCCACGCGGAGGCCGCGCCTGCGCCACGTGCGCCGCCGCTGCTGACGCTGGATGCCCTTGAGCAACCCCAGCGCCCGTTCATTCGTCGCGTCCAGCGCGAGCACGTGGTTGAGGCACGCCAGCGCGCGCGGTGTCCGCTTCTCCGCGAGCTGCCGCTCCCCGCGCTCCAGCAGCGCCGCGACGATGCGCTGGCGCGCGAGCCGCTGGTACGACGGCGGATCCGCGAAGAACGAAATCAGCTCCTCGCCCACGCGGGAGAAGCCCAGCCCCGCGAGCGCATCCGCCAGCGCGTCGCGCAGCTTCCCCGCGTTGGGGTAGCGCCGCGCCGGGTCGCGCTGGAGGCACGTCGCGCAGATCTCCGCCAGCTCGTCCGAAAGCGCGGGCACGCGGCGGCGCGGGTCCTCATACGCCCCATCCAGGATGCGCTTGAGCGTCGCCGTGGTGTTCGACGCGGTGAAGGGCAGACGGCCCGTCATCAGCGCGTAGAACATGATCCCCAGGCTGAAGACGTCCGCCTCCGGCCCGGCCTCCAGGCCCTCGATGATCTCCGGCGACATGTGCGCGGGAGAGCCCACCAGGGCGCCCGTCACCGTCATCCGGTCCTCGATGTCCAGGAGCCGCGCGATGCCGAAGTCCATGAGCTTGAGGACCCCGTCCTCGCGCACCATGACGTTCTCCGGCTTCAGGTCGCGGTGGATGACGCCCGCCTCGTGCGCGTGCGCCAGCGCCGCCGCCAGCTCGTGGATGATCATCGCCGCCAGCTCCGGCGGCTCCAGCGGGCCTTCGTCCAGGTACGTCTTGAGCGTCCGGCCCCGGATGTACTCCGTGACGATGAAGGCGTCGTGCGCCTCCGCCGAGGAGAAGTCGAACACCTCCAGGATGTTGGGGTGGTGCAGCTTCGCCACCGCGCGGGCCTCGCGCGCCAGGCGCCGCCGCGACTCGTCCTTGCCGGCCAGGTGCGGGTGCAGCACCTTCACCGCGACCTCGCGGTCCAGGGCCGTGTCCAGGCCCTTGTACACGACGCTCATGCCCCCGGAGCCCAGCTCCTCCAGGATGCGATAGCGACCGATATGGCGGCCGACGAGCGTCATGGCGTGCGGTGCGCGCTCTCCCCTCAGTCCCCGAACCCGATGCCCATGCTCCGCGCGAACCGCACCAGGTCCCCCTGGACGTCCACGCGTCGCTCCTTGCGAGACTCACTCAGCGGCACGGGGATGACCTCGTTGTTCCGGAGCGCCACCATGTGCCCCCACTGTCCGTCCCGCACCAGGTCCAGCACCTTGCACCCGTAGCGCGTGGCCAGCACCCGGTCCGCCGCGCTCGGGCTGCCGCCGCGCTGCAGGTGGCCCAGCACCGTCACGCGGATCTCCGCCTCGATGTGGCTCGCCAGCAGATCCGCGCACACCTTGCCGGAGCCGCCCAGCCGCACCACGCCCCGGCCCGGGATGTCCGCGGCCTCCGCCAGCACGGACAGCGCGCCGCCCTCCGGATACGCGCCCTCCGAGATCGCGATGATGGAGAAGCTGCGCCGCCGCGTGGCCCGCCGCTTCAGCGTCTCCAGCATGGACTCCACGCGGTACGGAATCTCCGGGATGAGGATGAGGTCCGCGCCGCCGGCGATGCCGCTCTCCAGCGTGAGGAAGCCCGCGTGGCGGCCCATGATCTCCACCACCATCACGCGGTCATGCGCCTCCGCGGTGGAGTGCAGCCGATCCAGCGCCTCCGTGACGATGAGCCGCGCGGTGTCGAACCCGAACGTCTGGTCCGTGCCGGACAAGTCGTTGTCGATGGTCTTCGGACACCCGACGACCTTCAGGCCCTTCTCCGCCAACTGGTGCGCGATGGACAGCGTGCCGTCCCCGCCAATGGCGACCAGGCCGTCCAGCCGCAATTCCTCGCAGCGGCGCAGGACCTGATCCGACACGTCCCGCACCCCCCAGCCCGAGCCCTCACGCACCGGGTAGGCGAACGGGTTCGCCTTGTTGGACGTACCGAGGATGGTGCCGCCCTTGGGAAGGATGCCGCGCGTGTCCTCCACACCGAGCGGGCGGACGAGCTCCGGCTCCACCAGGCCCATGTAGCCGTTCTCGATGCCGACGAACGAGTGGCCGAACTCGTGCACGCCTCGACGGACGAGGCCACGGATGAGCGCATTGAGTCCCGGACAATCACCACCGCCGGTGAGGACGCCGAGTCGAAGAGGTCGAGCCATAGGAAAGATGAAAGTCGGACGCGGGTGTCAGTGGGAACGGGCGACACTATGACAGCAACGTCGGTGCGGATTGTAGGTGCCACCCCAGGGGGGTGCAACGCACGAATCAGCGGTTGCGTCGGATCCGCGCTTGGAGGGACGCGGGGGCGACCCCTCAGTCGCGCTTGAGGCGACGCCGGGAGGCCAGCCGGTCCAGGAGGGCCTGGAGGCGATCCTCCTTCTGCGCGGGAAGGGCCCGGTCCGTGGGGGACTGCACGGGCATCTCGCGGGCCATCCGGTACAGCTCTTCCAACCGCTCCAGCACCAGCTCGTTGCCGGGGCGCTCCTGAAGGGCCCGGCGGTACGCGGCGGCGGCGCCCACGTAGTCACCCAACGTGAAGAGCCGCTCGCCCTCCTGCATGGGGGAGGGAGGGCCCAGCGGGAGGCGCTGGGGTTCGCGCACGCGGTTCTTCAGGTGCTGCAGCTCCTCCGGCTGGAGGCTGTCGCGCAGCTGGGCCAGCCTGGCGGCCAGGGCTTCCTCGCGCGGAAAGGCGGCGAGGAGGTGCTCGAAGAGCTCGAACGCCTCCGCCAGCTCGCCCCGGCGCAAGGCGCGGTCGGCACGTGCTTCCATGTCGGCCCGGACGGCAGGGGTCATCTCGCGCGGGAGAGTAACTGTTGCCCACCCGGGATGTCACATGCGGAAAAGCCTGCGCTCGGCGGGCCGCAAGGCCTCTCAGGCGGGCGTCGCGGAGGACTCCGGCAATACCGTGCTTTCCGTGCTCCGGGCGCTCCGCTTCCAGTGGCGGAAGAGCCACACGGCCACCAGTCCGTGGAGCACGAGCCCGAAGACGCCCTCGCCGTTGAAGACCCAGACCTGACCGCCGAAGAGCCCCGGCCGGCCGTTGTAGACGCTGCCGAAGAGCAGCGGGTTGATGATGTTCCAGCTGATGTGGAAGAGGGCGGGCGGCCAGATGGAGCGCGACGCCATGTAGAGCTGCGCGAACACCACCGCGGCCACGGCGATGGACACGAGGAACGTCACGTTCTGCCCCACGTGCCCGCGCTGCGTGGAGGAGAAGATGAGGGGCAGGTGGAACGCGGCCCACACCGGCATGGTGATGGCCGCGGCCAGCGCCGGCCGGTGCATCCACCAGCGCACCAGCGTCCCGCGCCAGCCCACCTCCTCACCCAGCTCACTGGGGACGCCGAAGCCCACGACGGGCCCCCACACCAGTGCGGCCAGGCCGTAGCGCAGCCAGCGCCAGCGCTCGGGCAGCTTCGCGCCCAGCTTCTCCACCCAGCGCCAGCGCACGGACGCGGCGGCCAGCCACCACGTCACCGTCAGCGCCCAGAACAGGAGGATCATCACCGGCACCGTCGCCACGCCCGTGACCCCGAATGGACCCTTGAGCAGCTCCGGCTGGTACGTGATGAAGGACGCGTCCCCCGTGGCGAACCGGATCGCGTAGGCCAGCGGCGCGATGACGGCGCCGTACGCCAGCGGCAGCGCCAGCCCCAGGAACCACCACTTCCAGCCGGGGAAGGAGAAGCCCACCGCGGAGGGCGGCTCGCGACGGAAGAACCAGGAGCACGCGAGGCCCACGATGCCGGGCACGCACATCATCCAGCGCATCAGCCACACGGACTTCTCGCCGCCCGTGATGAACAGCACCGCCATCGTCCAGCTCACCGCGAGCGTCACCGCGATGAACGTGAGGGTTTCTTTCCGGGGATTCCTCATGTTCCGGAGCATACCGGTTGGGCTCATGCCGTCGAGCCCTACGTACGAAGGGAGGGCGGACAAGCCGCCCTGCACCCGCGTGCGCCTTCAGCCCTTGAGGTGGACCTCTCGCGCGCCCTCGAGTCGTTCGGCCTGGAGGCCGCGCTCGCGGGCGGTGGAGAGCAGCAGATCAGACTCCTTCATGCGGGGCGTCTCCGGCGTGGCGGCGGGCCCGATGATGTGCTCCATCCAGGGCTCCAGGCCCATGGCGTAGTTGAAGATCCGCTTCGCGCCCACGAGCTCCAGCAGGCGCAGGCCTTCGGTGGAGTTGCTGCCGCGGCAGCGGCGGTTCTTCTCCAGCTTGCGGTCGCGCTTCTTGGGGAAGAAGCCCTCCAGCATCCACGTGTGCGGCGCGCCGACGATCTCCGTGTTCATGAAGACCGTGTGCAGATCGCCCACCGTGCTGCGCAGGTCGCGGTACGTCGTCTCGTCCACGCACATGGAGTCGGCGGCGAAGAACAGGCGCTCCTCGCCGGTGCGGATGATCCACGCCGTCTTGGCGTGGGCCACGTCGCCGTGCTCGCCCATGAACGGCGCGGCGATGATCTCCCCGTCCGGGATGGGCAGGGATTCGTAGAAGTAGGGCTCCAGCACGTTCTTGAAGCCGAGCGCCTTGCCCAACAGCCGGGGCGAGTAGTCACCCGCCAGGGCGCCGCTCGAGCGCGGCACCATCAGCGTGCCGATGCGGTGGCGCAGGCGCAGCAGCGTTTCGATGTCCAGGTGATCCGGGTGGCTGTGGGTGATGACCACGTAGTCGATGCGGCGGGGCAGGTCCGCGAAGGACATGCGCGCCAGCGGGCCCATCTTCTCCGGCCGCACCGGCACCACCGCGTCGATGAGGATGGACGTGCCCTTCCACTCCACCAGCACGCACGCGTGGCCCACGTAGCGGATGCGCACCCCCGGCCCGTTCCAGGTCTCGGGAAGGGTCTGCGGCGCCTCCGTGAGCAGGGGCATCAGGTCCGCGTCGGACTTCACGGCGTCGCCCAGCAGGTCGCGGATCCACTCCAGCGGCTTGGGCTCCACGTCCAGGCTGAACAGCTTGTCCAGGCGCTCGTCGTGGAACGGCACCTTCCAGTCCAGCTGCCCCGCCTCCATCAGGCGCGGCGTGGTGAGCAGCGAGTCGCGCTCCGCGTCCGCCTTCAGGCGGCGGAGCCGCATCGACTGGAGCTCCGTCTTGTGGTGGCGGCCGCGGTACAGCAGGCCTTCGTGCACGCGCATCGACGGGCGGTTCACGTAGTCGTACACCAGCTCCACCACGCCCTTGAGCGGCTCCGGCAGCCGCGCGTACAGCGGCTCCAGGGACTGGCCCTTGGCCTCCGCCAGCAGCTGCGTCTGGAACTCGTCGAACGCCTCCGCCAGCTTGATGTTGTCCTCCTGCGCGGTGGTCATCCGCTGCATGAGCGCCCGCACCTCTTCCGCGCGCTCCGGCGCGATGCCCACGAAGGAGCTGCCGCTCAGCTCCGGATCCTTCGCCGCCTTCGCGTGGAAGTCCGGCGTCTGCAGGTAGGCCTTCAGCAGCGGCAGCAGGTAGGCCTGCAGATGCAGGCTCGCGGGCATGGGCGCCACCGTCATCCACCAGGCCTGGAAGTCCTGGACGAGCGGTTCGACGAGAGTGGCATCCGCGAGGCGATACAGAGGAGCAGTCATGGTGGGCGATCGCGAGGAGGCACCCGCACCCGGACTCGATTCACGGCGGTTCCGGGAAGGGAACTCGCGGAGTCAAGGAAGGGCGGGGTGAGTGCAGAAGACCAGGAAGCAGGGCTGACGAGCGAATGTGAGCGATTCGAGCAATTTGTTCAAGTTCGGTAGAACCCAGCCGTAGTGGTATTCTCGTATCCAGTTCTGCTCCCCCGGACACATTGCAAGGGTGCCTGTGTCACTCACATCGTGAGTGTGCGTCGCACAGGAAGTCGGCCCACTGAAGCCTTTGCGGTGTTCTCCGGCCTTCCACATGGGTTCTTCCTTGCCGCGTTCCCCTGAGCTGACGCCCTCGAATTCCACCCTCGTCGAAATCTTGCGGAGCCGGGCCGAGTCGCGGTCCGAACAACCGCTGTACACCTTCCTGGATGACGCGGGTCAGGAAGACGGAACGCTGAGCTACGCGGGACTGGACGCAAGGGCGCGGCGGATCGCGGTGGCGCTGCGCAAGGTGGCGAAGCCGGGCGAGCGCGTGATGCTGCTGTATCCGCCCGGCCTGGAGTACGTGGCGGGGTTCTTCGGGTGCCTCTACGCGGGGCTCATCGCGGTGCCGGCGTATCCGCCGGATCCGATGCGGCTGGAGCGGACGCTGCCGCGCCTGCGGGCGATCATCCAGGACGCGAACGCGACGGTGGTGCTCACCACGTCCGGCATCCTGTCCATGACGGAGTTCGTCTTCGAGCAGGCTCCGGATCTGCGCTCGCTGCACTGGGTGGGGACGGACGAGATCCCGGCGGGTGGGGAAGCGGAGTGGACGCCGCCGGCGGTGGACGCGTCGACGCTGGCGTTCCTCCAGTACACGTCGGGGTCCACGGGCTCGCCCAAGGGCGTGATGCTGAGCCACGGCAACCTGGCGCACAACCTGGCGCTGATCACGGACGCGTTCGAGCTGGGCCCCAGCAGTTCGGCCGTCATCTGGCTGCCGCCGTACCACGACATGGGGCTCATCGGCGGCATCCTCACGCCGCTGTACGCGACGTTCCACGCGGCGCTGATGTCGCCGCTGACGATGCTCAAGAACCCGCGCGTGTGGCTGGAGGCCGTCACCCGCTACAAGGCCACCATCAGCGGCGGGCCGAACTTCGCGTTCGACCTGTGCGTGCGGCGCATCCCGGCGGAGGAGCGGCAGTCGCTGGACCTGAGCTCGTGGAAGGTGGCGTTCACCGGCGCGGAGCCCATCCGTCCGGCGACGCTGGACCGCTTCGAGCAGGCCTTCGGGCCGCACGGCTTCAAGCGTGAGTTCTTCTTCCCGTGCTACGGCCTGGCGGAGGCGACGCTGCTGGTGTCGGGCGGGCGCGTGGAGGCGCCGCCGGTGCGCTGCGCGCTGGATGCTCCGGCGTTGGAGCAGCGCCGGGCGGTGCTGGTGGACGAGGCGAAGCCGGAGGCGCGTGTCCTGGTGGGCTGCGGCGATGAGCGGCCGGGACACCCCGTGGTCATCGTGGATCCCCAGACGCGCGAGGCGTGCGCGCCCGGCGGCGTGGGAGAGATCTGGGTGCGCGGCCCCAGCGTGGCGCTGGGTTACTGGAACAAGCCGGAGGCGACGGCGGAGGCGTTCCAGGCGCGCGTGAAGGGCACGGACGAAGGCCCGTTCCTGCGCACGGGGGACCTGGGCTTCATGCGGGACGGCGAGCTGTACGTCACCGGCCGGGCCAAGGACCTGATCATCATCCGCGGCCGCAACCACTACCCGCAGGACATCGAGCAGACGGTGGAGGAGAGCCACCCCGCGCTGCGCGCCGGCAGCGTCGCGGCGGTGTCGCTGGAGGTGGCGGGCGAGGAGCGCCTGGTGGTGGTGCAGGAGATCGACCTGCGCAAGGCGGGCAACCTGCGCAAGCAGGTGGACATGGCGGAGGCGGCGGTGAAGGAGATCCGCCAGCGCGTCGCCGAGCGCCACGAGGTGCAGGTGCACGCCGTGGCGCTGATCGAGCCCGGCAGCATCCCGAAGACCTCCAGCGGGAAGATCCAGCGGCACGCGTGCAAGGCGCAGTTCCTCGCGGACGAGCTGCGCACGGTGCTGGTGTGGCGCGAGCCGGGGTTCGAGGAGGCGGAGGAGACGGAATCCGCCGAGTCCTCGGAGCCCGCCGCGGCGCCAGTGCGTGAGGACGTGCCGGAGGCCGCGCGGGCCACGCTGACGTGGCTGGTGGATCGCGTGGCGGAGCAGCTGAAGATGCCGGCGAAGACTGTGGACGTGCGTGAGCCCATCACGCGCTACGGCCTGGATTCGCTGAGCGCGGTGGAGCTGGCGCACGCGGTGGAGAAGGGGCTGGGGATCGCGCTGCCCATGGAGCTGCTGCTCCAGGGGCCGAGCCTGGTGGAGCTGGCGAAGCGCATCACGGCTTCGAAGCAGGAGCCGAAGGCGGCGGTGCTCGCGCCCCGGCCGCGAGGGGCCACGCAGCCGCTGTCGTTCGCGCAGCAGCGCCTGTGGTTCCTGGACCGGCTGGAGCAGGGCAGCGCGCTCTACATCATCCCGGGCGCGGTGCGGCTGGACGGCGCGCTGGACGCCGAATCGCTGCGGCGGAGCCTGGAGGAGATCGTCCGCCGGCACGAGTCGCTGCGCACGACGTTCCGCGAGGAGAACGGCGAGGCGGTGCAGCTCATCCACCCGGCGAAGGCCTTCGAGCTGCCGGTGGTGGACCTGACGGGCTTCCCGGAGGCGTCGCGCGAGGCGGAGGCGCGGCGCTGCGTGGATGAAGAGGCCGTGCGCCCGTTCGACCTGGGCGCGGGTCCGCTGGTGCGCGCGCGGTTGCTCAAGCTGGGTGAAGCGAAGCACGTGCTGCTGGTGACGATGCACCACATCGTCTCCGACGGCTGGTCCATGGGCGTGCTCGTGCGTGAGGTCGCCGCGCTCTACGACGCGTTCCGTGGCGGGCGGGGTTCTCCGCTGCAGGAGCTGCGCGTGCAGTACGCGGACTTCGCGCAGTGGCAGCGGGAGTGGCTGCTGGGCGGCGTGCTGGAGAAGCAGGTCGGCTACTGGAAGCAGCGGCTGTCCGGAGCGCCCGCCGTGCTGGAGCTGCCGACGGACTTCGCGCGTCCGGCGGCACAGACGTACCGCGGCGCGACGGTGCCGGTGAAGCTGGGCGCGGAGCTGAGCAAGGCGCTGGGCGCGCTGGCGAAGAAGGAAGGCGTCACGCCGTACATGCTGCTCCTGGCGGCGTTCCAGGTGTTGCTGGGGCGCTACAGCGGGCAGGAGGACATCTCGGTCGGTTCGCCCATCACGGGCCGCTCGCGCGCGGAGACGGAGGGCCTCATCGGCTTCTTCGTCAACACGCTGGTGCTGCGCACGAAGCTGGAGGGCAACCCGTCCTTCCGCGCGCTGCTGGCCCAGGTGAAGGAGACGACGCTGGGTGCGTACGCGCACCAGGACGTGCCGTTCGAGAAGCTGGTGGAGGAACTCCAGCCGCAGCGCAGCCTGAGCCACGCGCCGCTGTTCCAGGTGATGTTCGTGTTGCAGCAGGACGTGCTGCCGCACTTCCGTCTGCCGGGCGTGGAGCTGTCGCCGTACGAGGTGGAGTCGAAGACGGCGAAGTTCGACCTCACGCTCTACCTGACGGAGACGGCGGGCGGGCTGGATGGGACGCTCGAGTACAACACGGACCTGTTTGCTGCGGAGACAGCGCGCCGGATGACGGAGCACCTGCGGGTGCTGCTGGAGTCGCTGCTCACGGATCCGGGCGCGAAGCTGTCCGACCTGTCGCTGATGGGAGCGCAGGAGAAGCAGACGCTGCTGAAGGACACGTCGGGGACGGACCTGTCGGCCCAGGTGAGCGGGACGATGCAGGCGCTCTTCGAGGCGCAGGCGGTGCGTACGCCGGATGCGGCGGCCGTCTACTTCGACGGGCAGGTGCTGACGTACGCGCAGCTGGACGCGCAGGCGAACCAGTTGGCGCATCACCTGCGTGGCATGGGCGTGGGCTCGGACACGCTGGTGGGCGTGAGCCTGGAGCGCTCCGCACGGATGGTGGTGGCGCTGCTGGGCGTGCTGAAGGCGGGCGGCGCCTACGTGCCGCTGGATCCGGCGTATCCGAGTGAGCGTCTGGGCTGGATGCTGGAGGACGCGCAGGCCCCGGTGCTGCTGACGCAGCAGAAGCTGCTGGGCGTGCTGCCTGAGCACTCCGCGAAGGCCGTCTGCGTGGACACGGACTGGTCCGTGATCGCGCGGCAGCCGACCACGCCTGTCGCGACGAGCACGCGCCTGGGGAACCTGGCGTACGTGCTGTACACGTCGGGCTCCACGGGCCGTCCGAAGGGCGTGGCGATCGAGCAGCGCAGCGTGGTGGCCTTCCTGCACTGGGCGACGGCTGCGTTCACGAAGCAGCAGCTGACGGGCGTGCTGGCGGCGACGTCGCTGAACTTCGACCTGTCCGTGTTCGAAGTCTTCGCGCCGCTGGTCAGCGGTGGTGCCGTCATCGTCGCGGAGAACGCGCTGGCGTTGCCGACGCTGAAGGACGCGGGCCGCGTGACGCTGGTGAACACGGTGCCCTCCGCGATGGCGGAGCTCGTGCGCAGCCAGGGCGTGCCGGAGTCGGTGCGCACGGTGAACCTCGCGGGCGAGCCGCTGCTGAACCGGCTGGCGCAGGCGCTGTACGGGCTGAAGAACGTCGAAGGCGTCTACAACCTCTACGGCCCGACGGAAGACACGACGTACTCGACGTACTCGCGAGTGGAGAAGGACGGCGCGCGCGAGCCGACGATTGGCCGTCCGCTGACGGGCTCGCGTGCATACGTGCTGGATGCATGGCTGCGTCCGGTGCCGCAGGGCGTGCCGGGCGAGCTGTACATCGCGGGCGCGGGCCTCGCGCGTGGTTACCTGGCGAAGCCGTCACTGACGGCGGAGCGCTTCGTACCGAACCCGTTCTCGGCGCAGCCGGGCGCGCGGATGTACCGCACGGGTGACCGTGTGCGGTGGCTGGCGACGGGCGAACTGGAGTACCTGGGCCGCATCGACTTCCAGGTGAAGGTGCGTGGCTTCCGCATCGAGCTGGGTGAAGTGGAGTCGGCGCTGGCGTCTCAGCCAGGAGTGCGCGAGTCCGTGGTGGTGGTGCGCGAGGACGTGCCCGGCGACAAGCGCCTGGTGGCGTACGTGGCGGGTGACTCTCTCGACACGGCGGAGCTGCGCAAGGGCCTGAAGTCGCGGCTGCCTGAGTACATGGTGCCGTCGGCGTTCGTGGTGCTGAACGCGCTGCCGCTGACGCCGAACGGGAAGGTGGACCGCAAGGCGCTGCCGGTGCCGGAGGCCCAGTCTCAGAGCCAGTACGTGGCACCGCGCACGGCGACGGAGGAGCAGGTGGCGACGCTCTTCGCGCAGTTGCTACGTGTGGAGCGCGTGGGCGCGGAGGATTCGTTCTTCGAGCTGGGCGGACACTCGCTGCTGGCGATGCAGTTGGTCTCCCGGCTGCGCACGGCCTTCGGCGTCGAGGTCCCCCTGCGTTCGCTCTTCGAGCTGAGCACGGTGGCTTCGCTCGCGTCGTTCGTCGACGGGAAGAAGCAGCAGGCGGAAGGCGCGAACCTGCCGGCGCTGAAGCGGGTGTCGCGTGAGGGCGTGCTGCCCCTGTCGTTCGCGCAGCAGCGCCTGTGGTTCCTGGACCGGTTGGAGCAGGGGAGCGCGCTCTACAACGTGCCGGGCGCGGTGCGTCTGGATGGTCCGCTGGATGTGGAAGCCCTGCGGCTGACGCTCCAGGAGATCGTCGCGCGGCACGAGTCGCTGCGCACGACGTTCCGTGAGGACAACGGTCAGGCGGCGCAGATCATCCACGCCGCGGGCCGAATGGACCTGCCCGTGGTGGATCTGTCGACCGTGGCCGAAGCGGCACGCGAGACGGAGACCCAGCACCGCGTCAACGAGGAGGCCCTGCGCCCGTTCGACCTGGGCACGGGTCCGCTCTTCCGCGCTCAGTTGCTGAAGCTGGGTGAAGCGAAGCACGTGCTGCTGGTGACGATGCACCACATCGTCTCCGACGGTTGGTCCATGGGCGTGCTCGTGCGCGAGATGGCCGCGCTCTACGAGGCGCACTCGCAGGGCCGCGCCATGCCGTTGCCGGAGCTGGCGGTGCAGTACGCGGACTTCGCGCAGTGGCAGCGGGAGTGGCTGCTGGGCGGGGCGCTGGAGAAGCAGGTCGGCTACTGGAAGCAGCAGCTGTCCGGGGCTCCGGCGATGTTGGAGCTGCAGACGGACTTCGCGCGTCCGGCGGTGCAGACGTACCGCGGAGCGACGGTGCCGGTGAAGCTGGGCGCTGACCTGAGCCGCTCGCTGAACGCGCTGGCGAAGCAGGAAGGCGTTACGCCGTACCAGCTGCTGCTGGCGGCGTTCCAGGTGCTGCTGGCGCGTTACACGGGCCAGGACGACATCTCGGTGGGTTCGCCCATCGCGGGCCGCACGCAGGCGGAGACGGAGGGGCTCATCGGCTTCTTCGTCAACACGCTGGTGCTGCGCACGAAGCTCTCGGGCAACCCGAGCTTCCAGCAGCTCCTCAAGCAGGTGCGTGAGACGACGCTGGGTGCGTACGCGCACCAGGACGTGCCGTTCGAGAAGCTGGTGGAAGAACTCCAGCCTCAGCGCAGCCTGAGCCACGCGCCGCTGTTCCAGGTGATGTTCGCGCTGCAGCAGGACGTGCTGCCGCACCTGAAGCTGTCGGGCATGGAGCTGTCGCCGTACGAGGTGGAGTCGAAGTCGGCGAAGTTCGACCTGACGCTCTTCCTCACGGAGACGGCGGGCGGGCTGGAAGGCACGCTCGAGTACAATACCGACCTGTTCACGGCGGCGACGGCGCAGCGGATGACGGAGCACCTGCGCGTGCTGCTGGAGTCCGTGGCGGTGCGGCCCATGGCGAAGGTGTTCGACCTGTCGCTGATGGGCGCGCAGGAGAAGCAGACGCTGCTACTGGACGTGTCGGGGACGGACCTGCCGGCCCCGGTGACCGGGACGATGCAGGCGCTCTTCGAGGCGCAGGTTGCGCGCACGCCGGATGCAGCGGCCGTCTACTTCGACGGAGAGGTGCTGACGTACGCGCAGCTGGAGGCGCAGTCGAACCAGCTGGCGCATCACCTGCGTGGCATGGGCGTGGGCCCGGACATGCTGGTGGGTGTGAGCCTGGAGCGCTCCGCACGGATGGTGGTGGCGCTGCTGGGCGTGCTGAAGGCGGGTGGCGCCTACGTGCCGTTGGATCCGGCGTACCCGCAGGATCGTCTGGGCTGGATGTTGGAGGACGCGCAGGCGACGGTGGTGCTGACGCAGCAGAAGTTGCTGGGCGTGCTGCCCAAGCACTCGGCGCGCAACGTGTTCCTGGATACGGATTGGGAGAGCATCTCCAAGAACCCTGCTTCGCGCGTCGATCCGCGCACGGGCGTGAGGAACCTGGCGTACGTGCTGTACACGTCGGGTTCTACGGGCCGTCCGAAGGGCGTGGCCATCGAGCAGCGCAGCGTGGTGGCCTTCCTGCACTGGGCGACGACGTTCTTCACGCCGCAGCAGCTGTCGGGCATGTTGGCGTCGACGTCGCTGAACTTCGACATCTCGGTGTTTGAAGTCTTCGCGCCGCTGAGCATCGGTGGTTCCGTCATCGTCGCGGAGAACGCACTGGCGCTCCCGACGATGAAGGACGCGAGCCGGGTGACGCTGGTGAACACGGTGCCCTCCGCGATGGCGGAGCTGCTGCGCAGCCAGGGCGTGCCGGAGACGGTGCGCACGGTGAACCTCGCCGGTGAGCCGTTGCTGAACCGGCTGGCGCAGGCGGTGTACGGGCTGAAGAACGTGGAGGCCGTCTACAACTTCTACGGCCCGACGGAAGACACGACGTACTCGACGTACTTGCGTGTGGAGAAAGGCGCGACGCGGGAGCCGACGGTGGGCCGTCTCCTGACGGGCTCGCGGGGGTATGTGCTGGATGCATGGCTGCGTCCGGTGCCGCAGGGCGTGCCGGGCGAGTTGTACATCGCGGGTGCGGGCCTCTCGCGAGGCTACCTGGCGAAGCCTGCTCTGACGGCGGAGAGGTACGTCCCCAATCCCTTCAGCCAGGAGCCCGGCGCGCGGATGTACCGCACGGGCGACCGCATCCGCTGGTTGCCGAATGGCGAGCTGGAGTACCTGGGCCGCATCGACTTCCAGGTGAAGGTGCGTGGCTTCCGCATCGAACTGGGCGAAGTGGAGTCGGTGCTGTCCACGCAGCCCGGCGTGCGCGAGTCCGTGGTGATGGTGCGCGAGGACGTGCCCGGCGACAGGCGCCTGGTGGCGTACGTGGCGGGTGCGTCTCTGGACGTGGCGGAGCTGCGCAAGGGGCTGAAGGCGCGGCTGCCGGAGTACATGGTGCCGTCGGCGTTCGTGGTGTTGAGCGCACTGCCTCTGAATCCGAACGGGAAGGTGGACCGCAAGTCGCTGCCGGTGCCGGAGGCCCAGACGGCGCAGGGCCAGTACGTGGCTCCGCGCACGGCGACGGAAGAGCAGGTGGCCACGATCTTCGCGCAGTTGCTGCGCGTGGAGCGCGTGGGCGCGGAGGACTCGTTCTTCGAGCTGGGCGGACACTCGCTGCTGGCGATGCAGCTGGTTTCCCGGCTGCGCACGGCCTTCGGCGCCGAGGTCCCGCTGCGTTCGCTCTTCGAGCTGAGCACGGTGGCTTCGCTCGCGGCGTTCGTGGATACGGCCGTGTCAGGCCGTGATGCGTCCAAGGCCTCGGCGATCACGCCTCGGCCCCGGAGTGCCACGGAGTCGCTGTCGTTCGCGCAGCAGCGTCTGTGGTTCCTGGACCAGCTGGAGCAGGGCAGCGCCTTCTACAACGTGGCGGGCGGCGTGAAGCTGGACGGTGCGCTGCATGTGGAAGCCATGCGGCGGGCCCTGGAAGAGATCGTCCGCCGGCATGAGTCGCTGCGCACGACCTTCCGCGATGAGAACGGTCAGGCGGTGCAGGTCATCCACCCGGCGAAGGCCTTCGAGCTGCCGGTGGCGGACCTCTCCGGTGCACAGGACACGGAAGCGCGGCGGCTGGCGGAGGAAGAAGCCGCGCGCCCGTTCGATCTGGGCACGGGCCCGCTCTTCCGCGCGAAGCTGCTGAAGCTGGGTGAGGCGAAGCACGTGCTGCTGGTGACGATGCACCACATCGTCTCCGACGGCTGGTCCATGGGCGTGCTCGTGCGCGAGGTCGCCGCGCTCTATGAGGCCCAGGTCCTCAACCAGAAGTCGCCGCTGCCGGAGCTGGCGGTGCAGTACGCGGACTTCGCGCAGTGGCAGCGGGAGTGGCTGCTGGGCGGGGTGCTGGAGAAGCAGGTCGGCTACTGGAAGCAGCAGCTGGCCGGGGCTCCGGCGGTGCTGGAGCTTCCGACGGACTTCGCGCGTCCTGCGGTGCAGACGTATCGCGGCGCGACGGTGCCGGTGAAGCTGGGCGCGGACCTGAGCCGCACGCTGAACGCGCTGGCGAAGCAGGAAGGCGTCACGCCGTACCAGTTGCTCCTGGCGGCGTTCCAGGTGCTGCTGTCCCGCTACAGCGGCCAGGACGACATCTCGGTGGGCTCGCCCATCGCGGGCCGCACGCAGGCGGAGACGGAGGGCCTCATCGGCTTCTTCGTCAACACGCTGGTGCTGCGCACGAAGCTCTCGGGCAACCCGAGCTTCCAGCAGGTCCTCAAGCAGGTGCGTGAGACGACGCTGGGCGCGTACGCGCACCAGGACGTGCCGTTCGAGAAGCTGGTGGAAGAACTCCAGCCGCAGCGCAGCCTCAGCCACGCGCCGCTGTTCCAGGTGATGTTCGCGTTGCAGCAGGACGTGCTGCCGCACCTGAAGCTGTCGGGCGTGGAGCTGTCTCCGTACGAAGTGGAGTCGAAGTCGGCGAAATTCGACCTGACGCTGTCGCTGACGGAGACGGCGGGCGGACTGGAAGGAACGCTCGAGTACAACACGGACCTGTTCGCTGCGGCGACGGCGCGGCGGATGACGGAGCACCTGCGGGTGCTGCTGGAGTCCGTGGCGGTGCGGCCCATGGCGAAGCTGTCCCAGCTCGCGCTGATGGGCCCGCAGGAGCGTCACCAGGTGCTGGTGGCGTGGAACGACACGCGCGGCGACGTCGCTGGCGACGTGACGTTCCCGGCGCTCTTCGAGGCCCAGGTGCGTCGCGCGCCGGACTCGCAGGCGCTGGTGTTCGAGGATGCCTCGCTGACGTACGCGCAGTTGGACGCGCGGGCGAACCAGCTGGCGCACCACCTGCGCACGCTGGGCGTCGGGCCCGAGGTGCGTGTGGCGCTCTGCGTGGAGCGTTCGCTGGAGCTCGCGGTGGCGATGCTCGGCATCCAGAAGGCCGGTGGCGCCTTCGTGCCGTTGGATCCGTCCTACCCGCGTGAGCGCCTGTCCTTCATGCTGGAGGACAGCGGCGCGCCCGTGCTGGTGACGCAGGAGTCGCTGAGCCAGCAGCTGCCCTCCGACGGCCTGCGCGTGGTGCGCATGGACGTGGAGGCGGCGCACCTCCGGACGCTTCCGGAGACCGCTCCGGCTTCCAGCGCCAACGCCGACACCCTGGCGTACGTCATCTACACGTCCGGCTCCACGGGGCGCCCCAAGGGCACGCTGCTGCCGCATCGCGGCCTCAACAACACCGCCCGGCAGGCCGCCGCGGCGAAGGGTCTGGGCACGGGCCGCCGCGCGTTGCAGTACGCGGCGTCCAGCTTCGACGCCAGCGTGTGGGAGGTGTTCAGCACGCTCGTGTCCGGGGCCACGCTGGTGCTCGCGCCTCGCGACCGGCTGCTGCCGGATGAGCCGCTGCGCACGCTGCTGAAGTCGCAGCGCATCACCACCGTGACGCTGACGCCGTCGGTGCTCGCGCAGCTGAGCACGGATGGGCTGGAGGGCCTGTCCACCATCGTCTCCGCCGGTGAGGCGCTGAGCGTGGAGATGGCTCGCAAGTGGGGGCAGGGGAGGACGCTGATCAACGCGTACGGCCCCACCGAGACCACGGTCTGCGCGACCCTCACGCACGGCGGCGTCCGGGCGGAGCGCCTGACCATCGGCAAGCCGCTGGCGAACGTGCAGGTGTACGTGCTGGATGCCCTGCACCACCCGGTGCCCGTGGGGGTCGCGGGAGAGCTGTACGTCGCGGGCGAAGGCCTGGCGCGCGGCTACCAGGGCCGGCCGGACATGACGGCGGAGAAGTTCGTCCCCAACCCGTTCAGCCAGGAGCCCGGCGCGCGGCTGTACCGCACCGGCGACCGCGTGCGCTGGCTGGCCGAGGGCGAGATCGAATACCTGGGCCGCATCGACCACCAGGTGAAGGTGCGTGGCTTCCGCATCGAGCTGGGTGAAATCGAGGCCGTGCTGCTGCGCCACGCGGACGTGCGCGAGGCGGCGGTCGTGGTGCGCGAGGACGTGCCGGGCGACAAGCGGCTCGTCGGCTACGTCGTGCCTCAGCCGGGGCGGACGGTGGACGCGGCCTCGCTGCGCAAGCACCTGAAGGACGGCGTGCCGGAGTACATGGTGCCGTCGGCGTTCATGGTGCTGGACGCGCTGCCGATGACGCCCGCCGGCAAGGTGGACCGCAAGGCCCTGCCGGCCCCCACGGGCGCGCTCACGCGTCCTGACGCCTACGTGGCCCCTCGCACGCCGACGGAAACGCGCGTGGCGGCCCTCTTCGCGCGCGTGCTCACCGTGGAGCGCGTGGGCGCGGAGGATTCGTTCTTCGAGCTGGGCGGCCACTCGCTGATGGCCACCCAGTTGGTGTCGCGCCTGCGCGGCGAGTTCCAGGTGGAGCTGCCCCTGCGTGCGCTCTTCGAGTCCCCGACGGTGGCCGCCCTGGCCGCTCGCGTGGACGAGGCCACCGGCGCCGAGCGGAAGTTCAAGACACCGCCGCTCAAGCCCGCGTCGCGTGAGGGCTCGCTGCCGCTGTCGTTCGACCAGGAGCGCCTCTGGCTCTTCGAGCAGCTCACGCCGGGCACGCCCATCTACAACGTGCCCAGCGCGGCCCGCTTGAACGGCGACCTGGACGTCGACGTGCTCCGCCGCGGCCTGGAGGAGATCGTCCAGCGCCACGAGGCGCTGCGCACCGTCTTCCATCAGGATGCGTCCGGTTCTCCCGTGCAGGTCATCCTGCCGGCGAAGCCGTTCGTGCTGCCCGTGGTGGACCTGTCCTCGCTGCCCGCCGACAAGGCGGAGGCCGAGGCCCGGAAGCACCTGAACGCGGAGGCCGCTCGGCCCTTCGACCTGGTGCAGGGCCCGCTGCTGCGCGCCCAGCTCCTGAAACTGAGCGCGCGCGAGCACGTGCTGTGCCTCGCCATGCACCACATCGTGGTGGATGGCTGGGCCGTGGGCGTGTTCATGAACGAGCTTCAGGCGCTCTACACCGCGTTCTCGCGCGGCGAGCCCTCGCCGCTGCCCGCGCTGCCCGTGCAGTACGCGGACTACACCCTCTGGCACCGCCAGTGGCTGAGCGGCGACGTGCTGGAGCAGCAGATCTCCTGGTGGAAGAAGCAGCTCGCCGGAGCGCCTCGCATCGCGCTGCGCACGGACGCGCCGCGCCCCGCGGGCGATCGCTTCCACGGTGACAGCCGCCGCTTCCACCTGTCCCCGGACCTCACGTCCCGCATCGAGGCGCTGGGACGAGGGGAGGGCGCCACGCTGTTCATGGTGCTGCTCGCCGCGTTCGACGCGCTCCTGCACCGCCGCACCGGCCAGGACGACATCGTCGTGGGCACGGACATCGCGAACCGCGCCCGCGAGGAGCTGGAGTCCCTGGTCGGCTTCTTCACCAACCAGCTCGTCCTGCGCACGCAGGTGTCGGGCGACCTGTCCTTCCGCTCGCTGCTGGACCGCGTGCGCAAGGGGACCCTGGACGCCTACGAGCACCAGGACCTGCCCTTCGGCACGCTGGTGCAGGCGCTCAAGCCGCCGCGCGAGCCGGGTGGCCAGCTCTTCAACGTGAAGTTCGTGCTGGAGAACGCGCCGCTTCCGCCGCTCCAGCTCCCCGGCCTGGAGCTGAGCCTCCTGGATGCGGAGACGAACGGGACCGCGAAGTGGGACCTGCTCGTCGTCGTCTTCCCGTGGCAGGGCGGGCTCACCGTCACGGTGGAGCACAACACGGACGTGCTCGACCGCGCGTCGGTGGAGCGCCTGTTCGCCCACTTCGAGTCGCTGCTGCGCGCCGTCGTGGACGACCCGGAGCACCGCATCGGCACGCTGCCGCTGCTCACGCCGGATGAGCGCAACACGCTCGCGGCGTGGAACGACCGCCCGCGGACGTACCCGCACGGCCAGCCCGTGTCGCGCGTCTTCGAGGCGCAGGCCGCCCGCGCCCCGGACGCGGTCGCTGTCAGCTTCGAGGGCGGGACGCTCACCGCCGGCCAGCTCAACGCGCGCGCCAACCAGCTCGCGCACCACCTGCGCGCCCTGGGCGTCAGGCCCGGCAAGCGCGTGGGTGTGTCCCTGGAGCGTTCGCTCGACCTCGTCGTGGCGGTGCTGGGCATCGCCAAGGCGGGCGGCGCGTACGTGCCGCTCGACCCCAGCTTCCCCACCGAGCGCCTCTCGATGCTCATCGAGGACGCAGGCCTGTCCGCGCTTGTCAGTGTCTCCGCGATCGCGGACGAGCTGCCCGCGCAGTGGCTCCAGGTGATCTGCCTGGATGACGACGCGGCCGCGATCGCGAAGCGTTCGGATGCCAACCTCGACACCGCGCCGAGCGGCGAGGACGAGCTGTACGTCCTCTACACCTCCGGCTCCACGGGCAGGCCCAAGGGCGTGTCCGTGCCCCACCGCGCCGTGGTGCGCCTGGTGTGCGGCCCGGAGTGGGTGAGCCTGTCGTCGAAGGAGGTCTTCCTCCAGCTGGCGCCGCTCGCGTTCGACGCGTCCACCTTCGAGCTGTGGGGCGCGATGCTCAACGGCGCGAAGCTCGCCGTGTTCCCGCCGCGCGCGCCCACCCTGGACGAACTGGGCGAGGTCATCACCCGCGAGGGCGTGAGCACGCTGTGGCTCACCGCGGGTCTGTTCCACCAGATGGTGGACGGCAACCTGGACGGCCTGCGTCCCGTGCGCCAGCTGCTGGCCGGTGGTGATGTGCTGTCTCCCTCGCACGTGCTGCGTGTGATGGAGCAGTTGCCGGGCTGCCGCGTCATCAACGGCTACGGCCCCACGGAGAACACGACGTTCACCGCGTGCTACCCGGTGGAGGACGCGAGCGCGCTGGGCATCTCCGTGCCCATCGGCCGTCCCATCAACGGCACGCGCGTGCACGTCCTCAACGCGTCCCTGCAGCCCGTGCCCCTGGGCGCCCCCGGCGAGCTGTTCGCGGGCGGCGACGGCCTGGCGCACGGCTACCTGAACCAGCCGGAGCTGACGGCGGAGAAGTTCATCCCGGATCCGTTCAGCACCGTGCCGGGCGCGCGGCTGTACCGTACCGGCGACCAGGTCCGCTTCCGCGCGGACGGCTCGCTGGAGTTCCTGGGCCGCATCGACCAGCAGGTGAAGGTGCGCGGCTTCCGCATCGAGCCGGGCGAGATTGAGACGGCGCTGCGCGGACACGCGTCCGTGCTCGACGTCACCGTCGCCGTGCAGGAGGTCGCGGGCGAGAAGGCCCTGGTCGCCTACGTCGTCACGGAGGAGGGCGCGGAGCCCCTGGGCGTGGACACGATGCGTGCGTTCCTGCACGACAAGCTGCCCGCGTACATGGTGCCTACGGCGCTGATGGCACTGGACGCGCTGCCGCTCACGCCCAACGGCAAGGTGGACCGCCGCGCGCTGCCCGTGCCCGGCAGCGAGCGTCCGCAGATGTCCACCGCGTACGCCGCTCCTCGCACCATGGAGGAGACCGCGCTGTGCGAGGTCTGGGCGGAGGTGCTGGGTGTGGAGCGCGTCGGTATCGACGACAGCTTCTACGACCTGGGCGGTGATTCCATCCGCAGCATCCAGCTCATCGCGAAGCTGCGTGAGCGCGGGCTGGATCTGCCCATGGTGGAGCTGCTGCGTCAGCCCACCATCCGCGCGCTGGGGAACCTGGTGCACGCGGCCCCGTCGAAGGCCGCGGCGCAGGCCGTCCCGGGCTCGGAGCCCTTCAGCCTGCTGTCCGACGCGGACCGCGCGCGGCTGCCTTCGGACGTGGAGGATGCGTACCCGGTGGCCGTGCTCCAGGCCGGCATGCTCTTCCAGAGCGAGCTGGACCAGGCGTCCGGCATGTACCACGACGCCACCAGCTACCACCTGGAGATGGCGCTCGATGAGGCGAAGATGCGCCAGCTGCTGGCCGAGCTGGCCCGCCGCCACGCCATCCTGCGCACGTCGTTCGACCTCACCGGTTACGAGCAGCCGTTGCAGTTCGTGCACCGCGAGGTCCAGGTGCCGCTGGAGCTCCACGACGTGCGCCACGTGCCCGCCGCGGAGCAGGACGCGCTCCTGCGCAAGCTCGTGGAAGAGGACCGCTGCCGCCCGTTCGACTGGAGCCGCGCGCCGCTGCTGCGCTTCGCGATCTACCGGCGCACGGAGAAGACGCTCCAGTTCTCGCTCATCTTCCACCACGCCATCCTGGATGGTTGGAGCCTCGCGACGCTGCTGTCGGAGCTGTTCCGCGGCTACGTGAACCTGCTGCGCGGCACGCCGGCCCCGGAGGCGGCGCCGCTGGCCGTCACCTACCGTCAGTTCGTCGCGCTGGAGCACCAGTCGCTCACCTCCGGCGAGGGCGAACGGTTCTGGAAGTCGCGCCTGGCGGAAGTGGACCGTCCTGCTCCTCGCGCGCCGCTGCCCGCGGGCCAGGAGCCGGTGCTGAGCATGCGGCAGGTGGACGTGCCCGCCGCGCTCCAGGAAGGACTGCAGCGCGTGGCGCAGGCCGCCAACGTGCCGCTGAAGACCGTGCTGCTGGCGGCGCACCTGCGCGTGCGCGCGCTGATGGAGGGACAGCGCTCGGTGGTGACGGGCGTGGTCTCCAACGGCCGTCCGGAGACGGCCGACAGCGAGCGCATGGTGGGCCTGTTCCTCAACAGCATCCCGTTCCCGGTGACGCTGGCTGACGGCTCGTGGCTGGACCTGGTGCGCCAGGTGTCGAAGGCGGACGGCGACATCTGGCCGCACCGCCGCTACCCCATGGGCCGGTTGCAGCAGCAGCTGGGTGGCCAGCGGCTGTTCGAGACCATCTTCAACTTCGTCCACTTCCACGTGGCCGGAGGCCTGTCGCAGCTCGAAGGCGTGCGCCTGCTGGAGGAGACTCCATCCACCGCGTGGATGGAGCTTCCGCTGAGCACGCTGTTCCTCCAGCGCCCGGACACCGGCGCGCTGATGCTCGTGCTGCGCACCAACGGCACGCAGCGCGACGCGGACCAGACGGAGGCGCTGGCGGGCTACTACTTCCGCGCCCTCGAAGCGATGGCCGCCAACCCGCACGCGCGTCACGAGCACGCGCGGTTGCTGCCGGACGCGGAGCGACAGAAGCTGCTGGTGGAGTGGAACGCCACGGGCACGCAGCCCGCGGGCGACACCTGTGTCCATGAGCGCTTCGCCGTCCACGCGGCCCGCACGCCGGACGCCGTGGCGGTGGTCTGCGACGACGGCCAGCTCACCTACGGGGAGCTGAACCGCAGGGCCAACCAGCTCGCGCACTGGCTGCGCGCGCGCGGCGTGGGCCCGGATGCGCGCGTGGGCCTGCTCACCGAGCGCACCCCGGATTCCATCGTCGGCATGCTGGGCATCCTCAAGGCTGGCGGCGCGTACGTGCCGCTGGATCCGTCGCATCCGCCGGAGCGCCTGCGCACAGTGCTGGAGGACGCGGCGGCTTCGCTCGTGGTTACCCAGGCCTCGCTCGCCGCGCATGTGGCGGACGCCTCCAGGGGACACGTGTGCCTGGACTCCGACGCGGGGTTGCTCTCGCGCGAGCGAGAGGACGACCCGAAGCGCCTGGGCGACGCGAGCTCGCTGGCCTACGTCATCTTCACGTCCGGCTCCACGGGCCGGCCCAAGGGCGTGGCCATCGAGCACCGTCAGCTCAACCACTACGTGGAGGGCGTGACGCTCCGGCTGGAGCTGCCCCCGGCGGCGAGCTTCGCGTCGGTGTCCACGCTGGCCGCGGACCTGGGCCACACCGCCGTCTTCCCGACGCTGAGCGGCGGCGGCACGCTACACCTCATCTCCCGCGACCGCGCCTCCGACCCGGCCGCGCTGGGCGACTACTTCGAGCGCCACGCGGTGGACTGCTTGAAGATCGTCCCCTCGCACCTGACGGCGCTGCTGTCGTCGCCGTCGCCCGAGCGCGTCCTGCCTCGCAAGCGGCTGGTGCTGGGCGGTGAAGCGTCCGATCCGGCGCTCGTGGCGCGCGTGCATGCGCTCGTGCCCGGGCTCGAAGTCTTCAACCACTACGGCCCCACCGAGACCACGGTCGGTGTGCTGACGTGGAAGGTGGAGCGGGGCACTGCGCTTGCCGCCACGGCCTCCGTGCCGCTGGGCCGGCCTCTGCCCAACGCGCGGATGTACGTGCTGGACGCTGCGCTGCAGCCCGTTCCCGTGGGTGTGCCCGGCGAGCTGTTCATCGGCGGCGCGGGCGTGGCCCGGGGCTACCTGGGACAGCCGGGCCTGACGATGGAGCGCTTCCTGGCGGATCCGTTCAACGCGGAGCCGGGCGCGCGCGTGTACCGCACGGGCGATCGCGTGCGCTACCTGCCGGACGGCGCGCTGGAGTTCCTGGGCCGCGTCGACTTCCAGGTGAAGGTGCGCGGCTTCCGCATCGAGCTGCCGGAGATTGAAGCCGCGATGAGCGGCCTGCCCGGCGTGGCGGAAGTCGTCGTGCTGGCGCGCGAGGACGTGCCGGGCGACAAGCGCCTGGTGGCCTACGTCGTCGCGGTGCCCGGCCACACGCTGGAGGCCGGGGCGCTGCGCCAGGGCCTGAAGTCGCGGCTGCCGGACTACATGGTGCCGTCCGCCTTCGTCATGCTGGACGCGCTGCCGCTCACGTCCAACGGCAAGGTGGACCGCCGCGCGCTGCCCGCGCCGGAGCAGGAGGCCGAAGCCGGCCGCGCCCACGTGGCCCCGCGCACTCCCACCGAGGAGCTGATCGCGGGCCTGTGGTCGAAGCTCCTGGGCGTGGAGCGCGTGGGTGCGAAGGACGACTTCTTCGTGCTCGGCGGCCACTCGCTGCTGGCGACGCAGATGATCTCCCGCATCCGGAGCGCGTTCCGCGTGGAGCTGCCCCTGCGCGCGCTCTTCGAAGCGACCACGGTGGAGACGCTCTCCGCCCGCGTGGACGAGGCTGTCCGCCAGGGCTTCGGCCTGGAGGCGCCGGCCATCGTGCCGCTGTCTCGCGAGCACACGCTGCCGCTGTCGTTCGCGCAGCAGCGCCTGTGGTTCCTGGATCAGCTGGAGCCGGACAGCGCGTTCTACAACATCGCCGCGCCGGTGATGCTGGACGGCGCGCTGGAAGTGGCCCCGCTGGAGCAGGCCTTCACGGAGCTGGTGCGCCGGCATGAAGTGCTGCGCACCACCTTCCGCGCGGAGGGTGGCAACCCGGTGCAGGTCGTCCACGCGGCGGCCTCCATGCCGCTGCCGCTCGTGGACCTCACGCACCTGCCGGAAGCCGAGCGCGAAGCGAAGGCGCAGCGTCTGGCGGACGAGGACGCGGCCAGGCCGTTCAACCTGGCCACGGGCCCGTTGCTGCGCGCCACGCTGGTGCGCATCTCGGACGTGCGCCACATGCTGCTGCTCACGGTGCACCACATCGTGTCCGACGGCTGGTCGCGCGGCGTGCTCGTGCGCGAAGTGGCCGCGCTCTACGAGGCCTTCCGCCAGGGCAAGCCGTCGCCGCTGCCGGAGCTGCCGGTGCAGTACGCGGACTACTCGGGCTGGCAGCGCGGCTGGCTCCAGGGCGACGTGCTGAAGAAGCAGGTCGGTTACTGGAAGCAGCAGCTGACCGGCGCGCCCTCCGCGCTGGAGCTGCCCACGGACTTCCCGCGCCCGGCCGTGCAGACGTACCGCGGTGAGACGCTGCCCTTCACGCTGCCGCGCGAGCTGTCGGATGCCCTGCGCGCCCTGGCGCTGAAGGAAGGCGTCACGCCGTACATGCTGCTGCTCACCGCGTGGCAGGTGCTGCTGGCGCGCCACGCGGGCCAGGACGACGTCACGGTGGGTTCGCCCGTGGCCGGCCGTGGCCGCATGGAGACCGAAGGCCTCATCGGCTTCTTCATCAACACGCTCGTGCTGCGCACGCGGCTGGAAGGGGACCCCTCGTTCCGCCAGGTGCTCGCGCGGGTGCGGGAGTCGGTGCTGGGCGCGCACGCGCACCAGGAAGTGCCCTTCGAGAAGCTGGTGGAGGAGCTGCAGCCGGTGCGTGACACCAGCCGCTCGCCGCTCTTCCAGGTGTGGTTCGTGCTGCACCAGGAGCTGGCGGCGAAGCTGTCCGTGCCGGGCCTCACCCTGAGCGCCTACGAGGCGGAAGCGCGCACCGCGAAGTTCGACCTGGCCCTGTCCATGCTGGACGCGGCGGACGGCTTCGTGGGCCGCCTGGAGTTCAACTCCGACCTGTTCGCCCGCGCGACCGCGGAGCGGATGATGGCGCGCCTGCACGTGCTGCTGGCGGGCATCGTCACCCAGCCTGAGTCGCCCGTGGGCGAGCTGCCCCTGCTGTCCGCCGAGGAGCGGCATCAGGTGCTGGTGGGCTGGAACAGCGTCCGCGCGGAGCTGCCGCGTGAGGCGACCATCCACTCGCTCATCGAAGCGCACGCGGAGGCCACGCCGGACGCGGTGGCCCTCGTGTACGAGGACCAGTCGCTCACGTACGCGGAGCTGGACGTGAAGGCGAACCAGTTGGCGCATCACCTGCGCCGCCGGTACGTCGGACGTGAGGTGCGCGTGGCGCTCTGCCTGGAGCGCTCGCTGGATCTCGTGGTGGGCATGCTCGGCATCCTCAAGGCCGGCGGCGCGTTCATCCCGTTGGATCCGTCGTACCCGGTGGAGCGGCTCGACTACATGCTGGCGGACTCGGGCGCGCCGGTGCTGGTGACGCAGGAGTCGCTGATGGACTCGCTGCCCACCGACGGCCGCCTGACCATCCAGTTGGACATGGACGTGGACGCCATCGAGCGGATGCCGGAAGAGGCGCCGCGCTCGGGCACGTCCGCGCACAACCTGGCGTACGTCATCTACACATCTGGCTCCACGGGCCGTCCCAAGGGCACGCTGCTCCAGCACGAGGGCCTGGTGAACACGGCCCTGCGTGCCGCCGCTGCGAAGCGGGTGGGGCCGGGCAGCCGCGTGTTGCAGTACGCGGCGTCCAGCTTCGATGCCAGCGTCTGGGAGATCTTCAGCACCCTGGCCGCGGGCGCCACGCTGGTGCTCGCGCCGCGCGACCGGCTGATGCCGGACGAGCCGCTGCGCACGCTGCTGAAGGAGCAGGGCATCACCACCGCCACGCTGACGCCGTCGGTGCTCGCGCAGCTGAGCACGGAAGGGCTGGAGGGCCTGCGCAGCGTGGTGTCCGCCGGTGAAGCGCTGAGCGTGGAGCTGGCTCGCAAGTGGGGCGCGGGGCGCCTCATGATCAACGCCTACGGCCCCACGGAGGCCACGGTCTGCGCGACGTTGACCGAAGGCGGCGTGAACCCCGAGCGGATCACCATCGGCAAGCCGTGGGCGAACGCTCAGGTGTACGTGCTGGACGCGTCACAGCGTCCGGTGCCGGTGGGCGTGGGCGGTGAGCTCTACATCGGCGGCGTGGCGCTGGCGCGTGGCTACCAGGGCCGACCGGACCTGACGGCGGAGAAGTTCGTGCCGCATCCGTTCAGCACTGACGCGGGCGCGCGGCTGTACCGCACGGGTGACCGCGTGCGCTGGCTGGCGACGGGCGAACTGGAGTACCTGGGCCGCATCGACTTCCAGGTGAAGGTGCGCGGCTTCCGCATCGAACTGGGCGAAGTCGAATCCGTGCTGCTGCACCACACGGACATCCGTGAGGCGGCGGTGGTGGTGCGCGAGGACGTGCCGGGCGACAAGCGCCTGGTGGCCTACGTCGTCGCGCAGGAGGACACCGAGCTGGACGTGGCGGAGCTGCGCCGCCACCTGAAGGGCGAGGTGCCGGAGTACATGGTGCCGTCCGCCTTCGTGGTGCTGGAGGCGCTGCCGATGACGCCCGCGGGCAAGGTGGACCGCAAGGCGCTGCCCGCGCCGTCCGACGCCCGCACGGAGCGCAGCGAGGCGGAGTTCGCCGCGCCGCGCACGCCGACGGAGGAGATGCTCGCCACGGTCTGGACGGAGATCCTGGACGTGAAGCGGGTAGGGGTGCGCGACAACTTCTTCGACCTGGGCGGGCACTCGCTGCTGGCCACGCAGGTCGCTTCGCGCATCCGCGAGGCGTTCGGCGTGGAGCTGCCGCTGCGCGCGCTCTTCGAGGCGCCCACCATCGCGGACCTGGCCCAGCGCGTGGATCAGTCCGTGCGTTCGGAGCAGGGACTCCAGGCGCCGCCCATCGTGCCGCTGCCGCGCGAGGGCTCGCTGCCGCTGGGGCTTGCCCAGCAGCGGTTGTGGTTCCTGGACCAGATGGAGCCGGACAGCGCGTTCTACAACATCGTGCTGCCCGTCCGTCTGGAGGGCGAGCTGGACCTGGGCGTGCTGGAGCGGACCTTCACGGAGCTGGTGCGCCGGCATGAATCGCTGCGCACCACCTTCCACGCGGAAGGCGACCAGCCCGTGCAGCGCATCCACGCGCCCGCGCCTGCGTCGCTCAACGTCGTGGACCTGAGCAGCCTGCCCGACGCGGAGCGCGAGGCCGAGGCGAAGCGCCTGGCCGACGCGGAGACCAACCGCGGCTTCAAGCTGGCCACGGGGCCGCTCATGCGCGCCCTCATCCTGCGCATGTCGCCGACGGAGCACGTGCTGCTCCTGTCGCTGCACCACATCATCACGGACGGCTGGTCCATGAGCCTGCTCGTCCGGGAGATCGCCGCCATCTACGCGGCCTTCCGCGAGGACAAGCCGTCGCCGCTGCCGGAGCTGCCGGTGCAGTACGCGGACTACGCGGGCTGGCAGCGCGACTGGCTGCGCAGCGACGTGATGGGCAAGCACGTGGAGTACTGGCGGCAGCAGCTGTCCGGCGCGCCCTCCGCGCTGGAGCTGCCCACGGACTTCCCGCGCCCGGCGGTGATGACGTACTCGGGCGGCGGCGTGGCGGTGAAGGTGCCGCAGACGCTGTCGCAGCGGATCAAGGCGCTGTGCCGCGAGAAGGGCGTGACGCCGTTCATGTTCCTGCTGGCGGCGTGGCAGGTGCTCCTGGCGCGTCACGCGGGCCAGGACGACATCAGCGTGGGTTCTCCGGCCGCGGGCCGCGGGCACTCGTCGACGGAGGGCATCATCGGCTTCTTCGTCAACACGCTGGTGCTGCGCGCGAAGCTGGAGGGCAACCCGTCCTTCCGCGACGTGCTGACCCAGGTGCGTGACACGGTGCTGTCCGCGCACGTCCACCAGGAGGTCCCGTTCGAGAAGCTGGTGGAGGAGCTGCACCCGGTGCGCGACACCAGCCGCTCGCCGCTCTTCCAGGCCATGTTCGTGCTCCAGGCGGAGGAGCTTTCCGGTCAGGTGTCCGTGGCCGGCCTCACGCTGAAGACGTTCGAGGCGGAAGCGCGCACGGCGAAGTTCGACATGTCCCTGTCGCTGGCGGACGCGTCCGAGGGCTTCCTGGGCCGGCTCGCGTACAACTCCGACCTGTACTCCCGCGCCACCGCCGAACGGCTGATGCAGCACTTCGTGATGATGCTGGAAGGCATCGCCACGGACATGGATCAGCGCGTGATGGCGCTGCCGCTCATGACGGAGGACGAGGCGCGGCAGGAACTGGTGGTGTGGAACGACACCCGCGTGGACTTCCCGCGCGAGGCGTGCATCCAGTCGTTCATCGAGGCGCATGCCCGCGCCACGCCGGACGCAGCGGCGCTCGTCTACGAGGACACGTCGCTCACGTTCGCGCAGCTGGACGCGAAGGCGAACCAGTTGGCGCACCACCTGCGCACCCTGGGCGTCGCGCCGGAAGTGCGCGTGGCGCTCTGCCTGGACCGCTCGCTGGACCTGGTGGTCGGCATGCTGGGCGTGCTCAAGGCCGGCGGCGCGTTCGTGCCGCTCGACCCGGCGTACCCCATCGACCGGCTCGACTACATGCTGGAGGACAGCGGCGCCACGGTGCTCGTGACGCGCGGCGAGCCCATGCCGGGCCTGCACGCGGAAGACCGTGTCGGGCTGCACCTGGATGACGTGCGGGACGTCCTCAAGGCGCTGCCCACCACGGCGCCGTCCGTGAACATGACCTCCGCCAATCTGGCGTACGTCATCTACACGTCCGGCTCCACGGGCCGTCCAAAGGGCACGCTGCTCCAGCACCAGGGTCTGGTGAACACGGCCATCCAGGCGGGCCGCGCGCACCGCTACGCGCCGGGCAGCCGTGTGTTGCAGTACGCGGCGTCCAGCTTCGACGCCAGCGTGTGCGAGGTGTTCGGCACGCTCGTCGCCGGGGCCACGCTGGTGCTCGCGCCGCGCGACCGGCTGCTGCCGGACGAACCGCTGCGCACGCTGCTCCAGCAGCAGCGCATCACCGCCGTCACCCTGACGCCGTCGGTGCTCGCGCAGCTGGGCACGGAGGGGCTGGAGGGCCTGCGCACCGTCATCTCCGCCGGCGAGGCGCTGAGCGTGGAGCTGGCGCGCAAGTGGGGCGAAGGGCGCTTGATGATCAACGCCTACGGCCCCACGGAGGCCACGGTCTGCGCGACGCTGACCGAGAACGGCGCGAACCCGGAGCGGCTCACCATCGGCAAGCCGTGGGCGAACGTGCAGGTGTACGTGCTGGATGACGCGCTCCGGCCCCAGCCGCCGGGCGTCCCGGGCGAGCTGTACGTGGCGGGCGTGGGTCTGGCGCGTGGCTACCAGGGCCGGCCGGACCTGACGGCGGAGCGGTTCATCCCGAACCCGTTCAGCCAGGATCCCGGCGCGCGGCTGTACCGCACCGGCGACCGCGTGCGGTGGACGTCCCTGGCCGAGCTCGAGTACCTGGGCCGCATCGACTCCCAGGTGAAGGTGCGCGGCTTCCGCATCGAGCTGGGTGAAGTCGAGTCCGTGCTGCTGCACCACGCGGAGGTGCGTGAGGCGGCGGTGGTGGTGCGCGAGGACGCGCCGGGCGACAAGCGCCTGGTGGCGTACGTCGTGCCCCAGGCCGCGGGCACGCTGGACGCGGTGGAGCTGCGCCGCCACCTGAAGACAGAGGTGCCGGAGTACATGGTGCCTTCGGCCTTCATGGTGCTGGAGGCCCTGCCTCTGACGCCCGCGGGCAAGATTGACCGCAAGGCCCTGCCCGCACCGACGGGCGAGGTGTCGCGCACGCGCACCTTCGTGGCCGCGCGTACGCCGACGGAGGAGCTGCTCGCGGCCCTCTTCGCGCAGCTGTTGAGCGTGGAGCGCGTGGGTGTGGAGGACCACTTCTTCGAGATGGGCGGCCACTCGCTCATGGCCACGCGGTTGGCGTCGCGCATCCGCGAGGCCTTCGACGTGGAGCTGCCGCTGCGCACGCTCTTCGAGGCGCCCACGGTGACGGACCTGGCCCGGCGCGTGGACGCGCTCGTGGCGCAGGGCAGGGGCGTGAGGGCACCGCCGCTCGTGGCACTGCCGCGCGCGGAGCGGATGCCGCTGTCGTTCGCCCAGCAGCGCCTGTGGTTCCTCAACCAGCTGGAGCCGGACAGCGCCTTCTACAACCTCCCGCTGCCGGTGCGGCTGGAGGGCACGCTGGACGTGTCCGCGCTGGAGCGCGCGTTCACGGAGTTGGTGCGCCGCCACGAATCGCTACGCACCACGTTCCCCATGCGCGACGGCCAGCCCGCTCAGGTCATCCAGCCTGCGGCGACGCTGTCGATCCCAGTGGTGGACCTGTCCGGTCAGCCCGAGGACGAGCGTGAAGCCGAGGCCCAGCGTCGGGCCAACGAAGAGGCGCAGCGTCCGTTCCATCTGGCGAACGGCCCGCTGCTGCGCGTGAAGCTGCTCAAGCTGGAGGCCCAGCGGCACGTGCTGCTCGCGACGATGCACCACATCGTCTCCGACGGCTGGTCCATGGGCGTGCTGGTGCGGGAGATGGCGGCCCTCTACGAGGCCTTCGCGTCCGGCCGCGCGCCGTCCCTGCCGGAGCTGCCGGTGCAGTACGCGGACTACGCGGGCTGGCAGCGCGGCTGGCTCCAGGGTGACGTGCTGGCCCAGCAGATGGCGTACTGGAAGCAGCAGCTGACCGGCGCGCCCGCCGCGCTGGAGCTGCCCACGGACCGCCCGCGTCCGGCGGTGCAGACGTACCGGGGCGCCAGCGTGAACCTGCGCGTGGGCAAGCCGGTGACGGACACACTGAAGGCCCTGGCGCTGAAGGAAGGCGCCACGCCCTTCATGGTGCTGCTGGCCGCGTGGCAGGTGTTGCTCGCGCGTTACTCCGGTCAGGACGACGTGAGCGTGGGCACGCCCATCGCGGGCCGTGGCCGTACGGAGACGGAAGGCCTCATCGGCTTCTTCGTCAACACGCTGGTGCTGCGCACGAAGCTGGAGGGCAACCCGTCCTTCCGCGCGCTGCTGGCCCAGGTGAAGGAGACGACGCTGGGCGCGTACGCGCACCAGGAAGTCCCCTTCGAGAAGCTGGTGGAAGAGCTGGCGCCCACGCGCGACACCAGCCGCACGCCGCTGTTCCAGGTGCTGCTGTCGTTCCAGAACGCGCCGGTGCCGGAGCTGGAGGTCAAGGGCCTCACGCTGCGCGCCGTGCCGCTGGAGCACCGCACCGCGCAGTTCGACCTGAACATGACGCTGTCGGAGGTGGACGGCGAGCTGCGCGGAGCCATGGAGTACAACTCCGACCTGTTCGACGCCGGCACCGCCGAGCGGATGCTGGAGCACCTCCGCGTCCTCCTGGAGGGCGTGGCGTCCCAGCCGGACGTGCCCGTGCAGCGCCTGCCGCTGCTCACCGAGGGCGAGCGGACGCAGCTCCTGACGACGTGGAACGACACGCGGGCCGACTTCCCGCGCGACGCCTGCATCCACCAGCGCTTCGAGGAGCAGGTGGCGCGCACCCCGGACGCGATCGCCGCGACCTTCGAGGGTGAGCAGCTCACGTACCGGCAGCTGGACGCGAAGGCCAATCAGCTGGCGCACCACCTGCGCCGGCTGGGCGTGGGGCCCGAGGTGAAGGTCGCCCTGTGCCTGGAGCGCTCGCTGGAGATGGTCATCGCCGTGATGGGCGTGCTCAAGGCCGGCGGCGCCTACGTGCCGCTCGACCCGAAGTACCCGTTGGATCGCCTGTCCTTCATGCTGGAGGACACGCAGGTGCCGGTGGTGCTGACGCAGGACTCGCTGGCGGATGAGCTGCCCGTCACCACCCAGCAGCTCATCAGCCTGGATGGCGACTGGAAGCGCAGCATCTCCCGCGAGCGCGAGGACGCGCCCGTGACGGCGGTGACGGCCGGCAACCTGGCGTACGTCATCTACACGTCCGGCTCCACGGGCAAGCCCAAGGGCGTGGCCATCGAACACCGCGGCGTGTCCAACTACCTGACGTGGTGCTTGTCCGCGTACGGGCTGGATACGGGCGCGGGCGCGCCGGTGCACTCGTCGCTCGCGTTCGACCTGACCGTCACCAGCATGCTGGCGCCGCTGGTCGCGGGCCGGGGCGTGGTGATGGTGTCCGAGACCCGGGGCGTGGAAGGCCTGGCGGACGTGCTGCGTGAGGGCACGGGCTTCAGCCTGGTGAAGCTGACGCCCAGCCACCTGCGGCTGTTGTCGGACCTGCTGGGCGCGGACGCGGCGGCGGGGCGCACGGGCGCCTTCGTCATCGGAGGCGAAGCGCTCTTCTCGGAAGAGCTGGCGTTCTGGCGCAAGCACGCGCCGGCCACGCGGCTCATCAACGAGTACGGCCCCACGGAGACGGTGGTGGGCTGCTCGGTGCACGTCGTGGCCCCGGAGGATTCCGCCTCCGGCGCGGTGCGCATCGGCAAGCCGCTGCCCAACACGCGGATGTACGTGCTGGATGCGCAGCTGCAACCCGTGCCGGTGGGCGTGCCGGGTGAGCTGTACATCGGCGGCGTGCAGGTGGGCCGCGGCTACCTGGGCCGCCCGGAGCTCACGGCGGAGAAGTTCGTGCCGGATGCGTTCAGCACCGACGCTGGCGCGCGGCTGTACCGCTCCGGCGACCTGGCCCGTTGGCGCGCCGACGGCACGCTGGAGTACATGGGCCGCGTCGACCACCAGGTGAAGGTGCGCGGCTACCGCATCGAGCTGGGGGAGATCGAATCCGCCCTCATGGGCGCCTACGGTGTCCGCGAGTCCGTCGTCGTCGTCCGCGAGGACGTGGCCGGCGACAAGCGGCTGGTCGCCTACGTCGCGGGGGACGTGGAGTCCCTGGACCGCAAGGGCCTGCGCGAGCACCTGGAGCGCACGCTGCCGGAGTACATGGTGCCGTCCGCCTTCGTCGTGATGGAGGCGCTGCCGGTGACCTCCAACGGCAAGGTGGACCGCAAGGCGCTGCCCGTCCCCAGCGACGAACGCGCGCAGGACGACGCGTTCATCGCGCCGCGCACTCCCACGGAGCAGCTGCTCGCCGGTGCGTGGAGCGAGCTGCTGAACGTGGACCGCGTGGGATCGACGGACGACTTCTTCGAGCTGGGCGGACACTCGCTGCTGGCCACGCAGGTGCTGTCGCGCGTCCGGAGCATCTTCCGGATCGACCTGCAGCTGCGGGACGTCTTCAACGCGCCCACGGTGCAGAAGCTGTCCGTCCTCATCGACCAGGCGCTCCAGGCCGGCGCGGGCACCCAGGCGCCCGCCATCGTGCCGCTGCCGCGCGAAGGCCGCCTGCCGTTGTCGTTCGCCCAGCAGCGCCTGTGGTTCCTGCACCAGCTGGATGCGTCCAGCCCGGCCTACAACGTGCCCATGGTCCTTCGCCTGAAGGGCTCGCTGGACGTGATGGCGCTGGAGCAGAGCTTCACGGAGTTGGTGCGCCGGCACGGATCGCTGCGAACGTCGTTCCACCTGGACAACGGACAGGCCACGCAGGTCATCCACCCGGCGGTGTCGCTGCCGCTCCCGGTGGTGGACCTCTCCGACATCCCGGAACCGGAGCGCCATGACGAGGCCCGCCGGCTCGCGGACGAGGAGGCGGTGCACCCGTTCCAGCTGGCCACCGGTCCGCTGTTGCGCGTGAAGCTGCTCAAGCTGGACGAGGAGGAGCACATCCTCCTGCTCGTCATGCACCACATCGTCTCCGACGGTTGGTCCATGGGCGTGCTGGTGCGCGAGATGGCCGCGTCCTACGAGGCCTTCACCTCCGGCGGAACGCCGTCCCTGCCGGAGCTGCCGGTGCAGTACGCGGACTACGCGGGCTGGCAGCGCGGCTGGCTCCAGGGCGAGGTGCTGGAGAAGCAGCTCGGCTACTGGAAGCAGCAGCTGTCCGGTGCTCCCTCCGCGATGGAGCTGCCCACGGACCGTCCGCGTCCGGCGGTGCAGACGTCGCACGGCTCCAGCGTCCCGGTGAAGGTGAGTCGCGAGCTGACGGAGACGCTCAGGGCCCTGGCGCTGAAGGAGGGCACCACGCCCTTCATGGTCCTCCTGGCCGCGTGGCAGACGCTGCTGTCTCGCTACTCCGGACAGGATGACATCAGCGTGGGCACGCCCATCGCGGGCCGCCAGCGCGCGGAGACGGAAGGCCTCATCGGCTTCTTCGTCAACACGCTGGTGCTGCGCACGAAGCTGGACGGCGACCCCACGTTCCGCGAGCTGCTGGGCCGCGTGCGGGAGACGACGCTGGGCGCGTACGCGCACCAGGAAGTGCCGTTCGAGAAGCTGGTGGAGGAGCTGGCGCCCACGCGCGACACCAGCCGCACGCCGCTGTTCCAGGTGTCCATGACGCTGCAGAACGCGCCGGAAGGGTCGTTCAACCTGACCGACCTCGTCCTGGAAGGCGTGGAGGTGGAGCACCGCACCGCGAAGTTCGACCTGTCGCTGGGCCTCACGGAGACGGCGAACGGCATCGAAGGCGGGCTCGAGTTCAACACCGACCTGTTCGACGCGAGCACCGCCGAGCGGCTCGCCCGTCACCTGGGCGTGTTGCTGGCGGGCATCGGGGCGAACCCGGACGCGCGGCTGCACCAGCTGCCGCTGCTCACGGAGGAGGACCGCACGGAGGTGGTGACGGACTGGAACACGTCCTTCCGCTTCCCGGTGGACGCGTGCCTGCACACGCTGTTCGAGCGTCAGGCGGCGCGCACCCCGGACGCCATCGCGGTCACCTACGCCGAACAGCGCCTCACGTACCGCGAGCTGGACACGCGGGCGAACCAGCTGGCGCACCACCTGCGCACGCTGGGCGTGGGGCCGGAGGTGCTGGTGGGCCTCGCGGTGGAGCGCTCGCTGGAGCTGATGGTGGGCCTGTTGGCCATCCTCAAGGCCGGCGGCGCGTACCTGCCCATGGATCCGGCGTACCCGCGGGATCGCCTGGAGTTCATGGTGGAGGACGCGCGCGTGCCGGTGGTGCTCACCCAGCAGCACCTGCTGGACGTGGTGCCGTCGGGCGCGGCGAAGCGCCTGTGCCTGGACTCGGATGCCGCCGCGTGGGCCTCCGCGCCCACGACGACGCCGAACAGCGGTGTGGCACCGCATCACCTGGCGTACGTCATCTACACGTCCGGCTCCACGGGCCGTCCCAAGGGCGCGCAGATCGAGCACGCCCAGGTGGTGCGCCTCTTCGACGGCACGAAGCACTGGTTCGACTTCGGCGCGAAGGACGTGTGGACGCTGTTCCACTCGTACGCCTTCGACTTCTCCGTCTGGGAGATGTGGGGCGCGCTGCTCTACGGCGGCAAGCTGGTGGTGGTGCCCTACGAGGTCAGCCGCACGCCCGCGGACTTCCACGCGCTGCTCAAGCGCGAGGGCGTCACGGTGCTCAACCAGACGCCGTCCGCCTTCCGTCAGCTCATCCAGCACGAGGAGCGCACGGGCGACCACGAGGGCCTGTCCCTGCGCACGGTCGTGTTCGGCGGCGAGGCCCTGGAGTTCGGCAGCCTGCGTCCGTGGTACGCGCGCCACGCGGACAACGCGCCGGTGCTCGTCAACATGTACGGCATCACCGAGACGACCGTTCACGTGACCTACCGCGCACTCAAGGCGGCGGACGCGGAGGGCGGGCGCGGCAGCGAGGTCGGCGTGGCGATCCCGGACCTCCAGGTGTACGTGCTGGATGCGCACGGACAGCCGGTGCCTCCGGGCGTCACGGGTGAGATGTACGTGGGCGGCGACGGCCTGAGCCGCGGCTACCTGGGCCGGCCGGAGCTGACCGCGCAGCGCTTCATCCCGGATCCGTTCAGCACGCGGCCCGGGTCGCGGCTCTACCGCTCCGGCGACCTGGCGCGGTGGCGTCCTGACGGCACGCTGGAGTACCTGGGCCGTGCGGACTTCCAGGTGAAGGTGCGCGGCTTCCGCATCGAGCTGGGTGAAATCGAAGCGGGCCTGCTCTCGCACCCGAGCGTGCGCGAGGCCGTGGTGCTGGTGCGCGAGGACGTGCCGGGCGACAAGCGCCTGGTGGCGTACCTGGTGGGCGCGCCGGGCCAGAGCGTGGCGGGAGTCCCGGAGCTGCGCGAACAGCTGCGGCGCACGCTGCCGGAGTACATGGTGCCGTCCGCCTTCATGACGCTGGAGTCGCTGCCGCTCACGTCCAACGGCAAGGTGGATCGCCGCGCGCTGCCCGCGCCGGACACCACGCGCGCGGAGGGCTCCACGCTGGTGGTGGCTCGCACGCCGCTGCAACTGCAGTTGGTCCGTGTCTGGGAGGAGACGCTGGGGATGTCGCCCATTGGCATCCGCGACGACTTCTTCGACCTGGGCGGCCACTCCATGCTGGCGGTGCAGCTCATGGGCCGCATCCAGCAGCTCACCGGCAAGAACCTGCCCCTGGCGTCGCTGTTCCAGGCGTCGACGGTGGAGCAGCTGGCCGCGCTGCTGGAGGCCGAGTCACGCGCCTGGTCGCCGCTGGTGGCGCTGAAGCCGGAGGGCACCAAGCCTCCGCTCTTCGCCATCCACCCGGCGGGCGGCGGCGTCCTCTGCTACGTGGACCTGGCGCGCGAGCTGGACGCGGATCAGCCGTGCTACGGCCTGCAGGCGCGGGGCACCGAGGGCGAGGAGCCCCTGGGCACCGTGGCGGAGATGGCCGCGCTGTACCTGGCGTCCGTGCGCGAGGTGCAGCCGCACGGGCCCTACCACCTGGCGGGCTGGTCGCTGGGCGGCATCATCGCCTTCGAGATGGCGCGGCAGCTGCGCGCCGTGGGCGAAGAGGTGGCGCTGCTGGCGAGCATCGACGCGTACACCGTGCAGCACATGGTGCCGGACAAGACGCCGGAGCAGGTCCTGGAGGACATGCTCACCTCCGAGCTCACCATGATGCTGGCGGCCACCACGGGCCGCGACCCCCTGGAGCTGCGCGAGCGCATCAGCCAGATGACGCAAGCGGAGCGCGTGAACTACTTCTACGAAGTGGGCAGCCAGGGTGACACGCAGATCGCCGACGTGGGCGTGGAGCGCGTGCGCAACCTGTACCGGGTGTTCGAGTCCACCTCGCGCGCCTTCACGCAGTACGACGCGAAGCCGCTCGACGGGAAGCTCGTGCTGCTGCGCGCCAGCCAGCGTCCGGACACGCGTGAGCACACCGGCTGGGAGGAGTTCGTCACCGGCGGCGTGGAGGTCGTGGACATGCCGGGCACGCACATGACGATGATGCGCAAGCCGCTGATCACCAACGTGGCGAGGGAGCTCCAGTCCCGCATCGTCACGCACACGACGCCGGTGGACGATCTGAAGAAGAAGATCGGGTAGCGGCGGGGCAGGGGAGCGGGCGTGGCGCGGGCTTCGGGGTTATCCTCGGGGCCCGTGCTCCTGCCCGTCCTCACCGGTGTGTGGTTGTCGCTGTCCGGTGCGCTCGGCACGGAGCTGCGGCGGGACGGCTACAGCTTCCGGCCTCCGGACACGTTCCGGATGACGCGCTGGGAGCGCTACACCGGTTCGCAGGTGGGCGCGGTGTCGGAGGACGGCGTGCGCACGCGCGGCCTGTCCGCGGCGCTGGCGGACGGAGAGGGCCCGGACGCGGCCACGTTCCTCATCGCCGTGGTGGACGGGGACTTCTCCGCCAGTCCATCCGAGCGCGATTCCTTCTCCACCGCCGTGGTCCAGCACTTCCAACGGGAGCTGGGCGTGGCGCTGACGCCGGAGCGGGTGGACCGCGTGGGCGGGCCCGTGCCTCGGGTGGAGGTGCTGGGGACGCTCCGTGAAGCAGGGCAGGTGCGCACGGTGCTGGTGACGGGGCTGGCCTCCGAAGGCCGCCACGCAGTGGTGACGGTCAGCGCGCCCGCCGCCCGCTGGGACGCCCTGGCCCCCGGGGTGCGCGCCTCGCTGGAGACCTTCCGCATGGAGGCCCCGGTGGCGGGCGTCGTCTCCCGGCGGCTTGCAGGAGCTTTGGCGGGCACCCTGGCCGGGGCCCTGCTGGTGTCGTACGCGGCCTGGCGCCGTCGCCGGCAGGGGGAGGGGCCGGCCACTCCGTAGTGTGGCCTGACAGGAGGGCCAAGGCGTCCCCCGGTGGGGCTCGCGGTGGGATACGGTGCCACCGCCCATGTTCTCCCTTCTCCTTGTCGCCGTGCTCGCGCAGGGGCCTGCGGCTCCTCCGGATCCTTCGGCGTCCCCAGCCCCGCCGGTCCTTCCGGTGCCGGACGCTGGCGTCGCGGACGCGGTGGTGTCGCCCCTGCCGGTGGCGTCGCTGACTCCGGCCACGCACGAGCTGTTCCGCCGCATCCAGGGCCGCGTCTCGCAGGTGCGCATCATCGAGCGCCGCTCCGGGACGAAGTCCTCCATTGGCTCCGCGTTCTTCGTGAGCGCGAAGGGCCACGCCCTCACGAACTACCACGTCGTCTCCGACCTGGTGCTCCACCCGGAGGACTACACCGCGGAGCTGGACCGCGGCGACGCGACGGTGCCGGTGCGCCTGCTCGCGGTGGACGTGGCGAGCGACCTGGCCGTCATCCAGGTGGACGCCCCCATCAGTGACTACTTCAAGCTGGAGGAGCACGAACCGCCGCAGGGCACGCGCCTGTTCGCCATGGGCAACCCGCGCGACCTGGGCACCACCATCGTGGAGGGCACCTATAACGGCCTGGTGCGCGACGCCCTCTACGAGCGCGTGCACTTCACCGGCGCCATCAACCCCGGCATGAGCGGCGGGCCCACGCTCAGCGGAGAAGGCGGCGTCGTGGGCGTCAACGTGGCCACCATGGGCAACCAGGTGGGCTTCCTGGTGCCGGTGGCCCGTGCACGGGCGCTGCTCGACCGGGCTCTGGAGCAGGAAGCGCCTCCGGATCCGGCCGCGCTGATGACATCCGTGAAGGATCAGCTGCTGGCCAACCAGCAGCGCATCACCGACCGGCTGATGGCCACGGACCTGCCGAAGCAGTCGCTGGGCGAGTACCGCGTCCCCGGCCGCTGGAGCCCCTTCCTCAAGTGCTGGGGCGACACGCCGCATGATCCGGAGACGCCCTACACGGTGACGAGCTACCAGTGCTCCTCCGAGGAGGACATCTTCCTGTCCTCCAGCCACCGCACGGGCGTGGTGGCCTACCTGCACCAGCACGTCGAAAGCCAGAAGCTGGGCGCGATGCGCTTCTCCGCGCTCTACAGCACGCTCTTCTCGCAGGACCCGGACGCGGTGGCCGCCACGCGCGAGGACGTCACCAACTTCCGCTGCAAGTCGGAGTTCGTGGACGTGAACGGCCTCACGGTGCGCGCCGCCATCTGCCTGCGCGCCTACCGCCGCTTCCCGGGCCTCTACGACCTGGTGCTGCGCGCGGCCACGCTGAACGCATCCACGCGCGGCGTGGACACCAGCCTCACGTTGGGCGGTTTCTCCGCGGAGAACGCTCGCAAGCTGGCGCGCCGCTACCTGGAGGGTCTGTCGTGGGCGAAGTGATCTTCTTGGAGGTGCTGGAAGGGGACGCCGTCCAGTCCCGCCACCGGCTGGACATGCTGCCGGTGACGGTAGGGCGCGGCTATGCCAACGACATCATCCTGGACGACCCGAAGGTCTCCGCCGAACACCTGCGCCTGGAGCGGCGCGAGGACGGCGCGGTGGTGCTGCATGACGTGGGCAGCGTCAACGGCACCTTCAGCGTGGAGCCGTGGGCGGCGCTGAAGGAACTGGTCATCACCCCGGACGCGCGCGTGTCCGTGGGGGACACGGTGCTGCGCTTCCGACCCCGCTCCTTCGTGGTGGAGGACACCGTCGTCAACGAAGCCCCCGAAGCCCCCAGCGAGCGCCTGCTCGAGCGCCCCCGGGCCTTCGCGCTCACGATGCAGGCGCTGGTCGTGACGTCCTTCATCTCCGAGCGGGTGACCCAGTTCCGGAAGACAGACTGGGGCGACCTGCTGATGTCCGCGGTGGTGCCCCTGGGACTGGCGCTCCTGTGGGCCGGGGGCTGGTCGCTGGCGAGCCGCATCGCGCGCAAGCGCTTCCACTTCCGCGTGCACGCCACCATCGCCGCCCTGGTGCTGCTGGGCTTCGCGCTGCTGCCGCCCCTGTTCGCGCTCGTGAGCTTCAGCTTCTCGCTGGGCTCGTGGCTGGCCTTTGGACGCATGCTGGCCGTGTTGGGACTGGTGGGGTGGGGGCTCTACTGGCACCTGCGCTACGTGACGCGCTGGAGCGGCAAGCGGGTGGTGCGCGGGCTCGTCATCGCGTCGGTGGGCGTGATGATCCTCACGAATGCGTCGGAGGTGTTGGGCAACGAGCCCTTCAGCGAGGAGCTGGAGTTCCCCCGCTCGCTCCTGCCGCCGGTGCTGCGCCTGGCCCCGGCGCACTCCATGGACTCGTTCTTCGAGGACGTGAAGCCGCTGGAGAAGAAGGTGGACGCGCTCGTGAAGGAGCGCTGAGGCGCGTCCACCCCGACTGCCTAGTGGCACTGGCTAGTTCACCCGGATTCATCAAAACCTTATAATCTCCTGCATATGGCAAAGCCTAAGATCGATATAGATGCGGTCCTTCCAGACAAGGACTCTCAGGCTCGAGCAAGAAGAATAGCTGCTATACATATATTATATACTGGAGGGGTTATTACTGATGCGCTTAAGCCCGCCGCTGGGCTGGGCCGGCAAGTGATCCCCACCGCAGAAGGTAGCCAAGCACTTGTTGAGCTAGCCAAAGATGAGCCGGATAGCTCAGAAGACGAGCGAGCGTTGGCGCTCATTCTGAAGTTCTCACATCACAAGCTTCTAATTGACCCAGACCGGACTGATGTCGGGGCCATTGAGGCAATGCTGCATGGTCACCTATTGGAAGGAAGTCTAAAGCTGCCTTGGGTCGGTGGTCGCATTCTTCATGATAGGTTCTTTGATAAGTTTCCGAATCATACTGGCGACTTGTCTCATTTGCAGACTCTTGAGTTGCTGGATGAAACTCCCACTGGAGTTTTTCAAGTTGGGACGCTGTTGGTTGGGCCGCTAGGGGTTCTTGAGTCGCACCAGTACAGATATGTCCCGCCGCTCAGTACGGTACCCGTTCGATACTGCTCCGATCCCTCTTGCGAGTCGTTGCATCCGGTGGACATAGCTGATGCCGAAGGGAAAGTTATTGGACTTCTTGATTTGCTGGAGCTTGCCAGTAATTATGTCTTCAAGGAGGATGAGAGAAATTGGGTTCATCTTCTTGTCGACTACTCGCCTGATTATTATGATGATTTTTCCTTGGAAGATTTGCCGTGGTTCTTGAGTAGTTCATTTTCTGAGGCCGAGCTGCGGCAAATCTTGAAGGAGTTGTTGACCACCAAGGCCGGGCTTCTGCGTCCCAGGCTGCCTAAGGATAAGCAGCTTAGGCGAGCTGTAGATGGAACGGCTGAGCAGATAGTCGGAAGGTTGAAGATTGACGAGGTTCTTCAGCTGATAATGATTGCCTCGAGTGTGGATGTTGTTGAGAGTATTGAGGCGCTGATTGAGAGGCGCGTCATCTTCATCCCTGAGACCGAAGTGCGTATGCCTCCGATACAGAGGTCGCTTGGGAATTGGCTTGACGTGGCATGTGAATGCTCCCAGTTCGGTGTTCGTGTGTCGCCATTGTTTCAGCAAATTGAAATGGCGCGACTGAGGCGTCTCGTTGGTGATGTCTTCTGTGACCCTCGTGACGTGGAGGAGCTCGGTTGGAAGTTGAGACACGTAGATGGGGAGTCAATCCGGTCTAGGTTGGATGCTTATGTGCATGCAACTGAGCCTAGGCAAGTCGTGTCTAATCTTCTTCTTTCTGGTCCTGTCTACTTGCGACGCACTTTTGATGCTCTGCGGTTGAGTGCGTTCAAGATGCCTCAAGATCGCAAAGAGGAAGATCGGCTTGTTGATAAAATTTTATGGAAGCTCGGTTTTGATATACGGATCTTTCCGTCCTATCAACGGTTGTTTTGGGAGCGGCTTGATCGCCTTTTGGAGGTTGCTAGAAAAGGCAGCGGCTATGAAGAGCGTGATAAAGAAAACATTCGCAGTGCGGCTGTGAACTTTTTTGTCTCGCTGGAAGAGGCGCTTGACTATAGTCTCTCATTTTCTAGCTGGCTGCTCTTGCAGGATCACTATGCAGTTAGTCGGTTTCAGTGTAATTTCGATGAAGCTCGCGAGTTCATGGCGAGGCGATTGAGCGGACGAAGAAAGACGGCGGACGGAGCGATAGAGTTCGAAAGCTCCGGCAAGAACACGCTGTATCCTCTCATTCAGGGCTTCTCGATTCTTGCGGAGCTTTGTGCTGAGTTGCTTGCCTCGCCGGAGCAGTGGCTGAGGCCAGCCAAGGAAATGCCTTCGTATCACGACAAACAAAAGCTCTTTCAGTTGCCATTTCGGTATAAGATCGAGTTGATGAATTTGTCTGAAGCAGATCGCGATGCAATTATTCGAGAGTTGCATGAGACGACGCAGAAGCTAGATGCGGCCAATGTCAGCTCTGTTAGGAATCGACTGGAGCATAAGCGGGTCGACTTTCCGGATCGAGTTGAGATAGAGAATGCCTGTGGTGCCATTAGTGAGGTCATGGGGAAACTGGAGGCATCGGGTTTGATGCCCACTGTTTTCTTCTTCTCGGGCCTTCGTTTGGACCCCTATGGGCGGGGGACTGTTCTTCTTCAGGATCATCGCGGTCGAAAACTGGAGGCATTTCATCCAAGCGCTTTCCAGTTCTCTGGGATTCCATCGTTGATGGATGGTGGTGCGTTGATAGTTGTTCCCAGGGCGCACATCTCTGGCTCTGCGGAGTATCTGCGCTTTCGCTTCAAGGAAAAATCGGACTTTGCGTCCATTTGGCAGGACTACCCGCGAAGGCGCTTTTCGGTTCCTTTGTTTATTGAACACTCCCCTGCGACTAAGGGAGGCCAATGATTGGAATGCCTGTTGCGGTGGTTGCTGGTTTTTTGCCGCATTTAGATGTTTGCCGCATGGAGCTGAAGCGCGACATCCCAATTGCCGAAGAGGATCTGAATGAGACTTGCATGGTTAGTTTGTGGCAGCCGAAGGAGAGCCTCTCTGTCGCTGCCGTAAGTCGAGTACTTTGGTGTTTCTGATGTCTACAGGCCGCGCACCGCGTGCGGCTTGTAGGGGGCCTCCAGCGCCTTCACTTCTTCCGGCGTCAGCTTGAGGCTCACGGCCTTCACCGCGTCCTCCAGGTGCTCGGGCTTCGTCGCGCCGATGATGGGCGCGGTGACGACGGGCTTGGACAACAGCCACGCCAGGGCGACCTGCGCAGGCGGGGCCTTTCGCGCCTCCGCCACCTGCTTCACCGCCTCCACCACGTCCCAGTCCCCGGGCTGGTTGTAGAGGATGGGCGACAGCGTGTCGGAGCCCGCGCGCGTCGTGGCCTCCTTGTCGTCCAGCGACTTGCGCGAACCCGCGAGCAGCCCTCGCGCCAGCGGCGACCACGGGATGACGCCCACGCCCTCCGCCTCGCAGAGGGGCAGCATCTCCCGCTCCTCCTCGCGGTAGACGAGGTTGTAGTGGTTCTGCATGGACACGAAGCGCGCCCAGCCGTTGCGCTCGGACACGCTGAGCGCGCGCATGAACTGCCACGCGTACGCGGAGCTCGCGCCCAGGTAGCGCACCTTGCCCTGGCGCACGAGCTGATCCAACGCGGACAGCGTCTCCTCGATGGGCGTGTTCGGGTCCATCCGGTGGATTTGATAGAGGTCGATGGTCTCCACGCCCAGCCGCTTGAGGCTCGCCTCGCACGCTTGGGTGATGGCCTTGCGTGACAGGCCGCGCTCGTTCTGTCCGCTGCCCGTGGGGAAGTAGACCTTCGTGGCCAGCACCACTTCATCCAGCTTCGCGTACTTGCGCAGCGCGCGGCCCGTCACCTCTTCACTGACCCCGTCCGAGTACATGTTCGCGGTGTCGAAGAAGGTGACGCCCAGCTCCACCGCGCGGCGGAAGAAGGGCTGCGCCGCCTCTTCGTCCAGCACCCACGGGCGCCACTTCGGGGTGCCGTAGCTCATGCAGCCCAGGCAGATGCGGGAGACCCGCAGGCCGGTGTGTCCCAGGTTGGCGTACTTCATGGGTCCGCTCCTTCGTGTGTGGTGCCAGAGAGGTTCGCTGCTTGCGTATGCCCAGCATGAGCGAGCGCTTCAACCTCCTGTCGCCGGAAGTGAAGGCCAACCCCTATCCCACCTACGCCCGCATGCGCCGCGAGGCCCCCGTGTGTCAGGTGGAGCCCGGTGGCATGTGGGCCGTGTCGCGCCATGAGGACGTGCTGCGCGTCCTCAAGGACCCCCAGCGCTTCTCCTCGCAGGGCTTCCGCGTGGCCACCAACCCGCCCTGGCTGGGCGGCAATCCCTTCTCCGAGTCCATGCTCACCATGGACCCGCCCCAGCACGGCCGCCTGCGGGTGCTGGTGCAGAAGGCGTTCGGCGGCGCCGCCATGGCCCGGCTGGAGCCCCGCGTGAGGGACATCTGCCGGCAGGCGGTGGCGGAGCTGCCCCGCGGCGTGCCCGTGGACCTGATGCCTCCGTACGCGCTGCGCATCCCGGCCGCCGTCATCAGCGAGCTGCTGGGCCTGGACCCCTCGCGCGCCACGCGCCTGAAGCAGTGGGCGGACCTGATCACCGGCGGCGTCACCACCGTCCGGCCGGACGAAGAGGACCGCAAGCAGAAGGCCCGCGACGCGGTGGCGGAGCTGCGCCAGTACTTCGGCGAGGTGCTGGACGCCCGCGCCCGCGCGCCCGGCACGGACCTGGTCAGCGAGCTGCAACAGGCCCGCGTGGATGGCGAGGCCCTGTCGAAGGACGAGCTCATCGCCTTCATGGCGCTCCTGCTGGTGGGCGGCATCGAGACAGTGGTGCACCTGCTGGGCGCGTCGCTCGTCGTGCTGAGGGAACACCCGGAGATCTGGGCCCAGCTGCGCTCGGACCGTTCGCGCATCCCCGCCTTCATCGACGAGGTGCTGCGCTACGAACCGCCCGCCCAGGCCGCGCCGCGCCTCACCACGGAGGCGGTGGAGCTGGGCGGGGTGAGCCTGCCCAAGGGCGCCCCGGTGCTGGTGCTCCTGGGCTCCGCCGCGCACGACGAGGCGCACTTCCCGGACGGCGACCGCTTCAACCTATCCCGCCCCGGCCCGCAGAACCTGCCCTTCGGCCACGGCGTCCACTTCTGCCTGGGCGCGCAGCTGGCGCGCATGGAGGGCCGCCTGGCCCTGGAGGCCCTGCTGGACGCCTTCCGTCACCTGCAGGCCGGCCCGGAGCCCATGACGTGGCACCGCACGCTGGTGGTGCGTGGGCCCGCCACGCTGCCGCTCGTCCTGCACCCGCACTGATGCGAAAGCAGGGCAGGGCAGCCCCGCAAAGACGACGGGCAGGTCCCCGATGAAGGGAACCTGCCCGCGTCACTGCTTCACGTCAGGGACTTACGCCCGGACTTCCGCCGGGGGCGTGTCCGTGGTGGGCGCGGTGATCGCGGCGCCCTCCTTGAACGGAGACGTCTCCAGCGCGGCGTTGAGGACCTCGTCCATCTTCGTGGCGAAGATGAACTCCAGCTCGTTCTTCGCCTGATCCGGCACGTCGATCAGGTCCTTGCGGCAACGCTCCGGCAGGATGACGCGCTTGATGCCCGCGCGGTGCGCCGCCAGGACCTTCTCCTTGATGCCGCCCACCGGCAGCACCAGGCCACGCAGCGTGGCCTCGCCCGTCATCGCCGTGTCGTGCCGCACCCGGATGCCCGTCAGCAGGCTGGTGAGCGCGGTCAGGATGGTGACGCCGGCCGAAGGACCATCCTTGGGGATGGAGCCCGCGGGGAAGTGCAGGTGCAGGTCCGTCTTCTCCAGGAAGTTGGACGGGATGCCCAGCGCCTCCGCCTTGCTGCGCAGGTAGCTCAGGGCCGCCGTAGCGGACTCCTTCATCACGTCGCCCAGCTGGCCGGTGAGCGTCATGCCGCCCTTGCCCGCCATCTTGGTCGCTTCGATGAAGAGCAGGTCGCCGCCCGCCGCGGTCCACGCGAGGCCCGTCGCCACACCGGGAACCTCCGTGCGCTCCGCGACCTCCGAGTAGAACATCTCGGGCCCGAGGATCTCCTTCACGCGCTCCGCGCCGATGGTCTGCTTCTCCAGCTTGCCACCGGCCACTTCCACCGCCACCGCGCGGCAGATGTCCGCGATGCGGCGCTCCAGGTTACGCACGCCCGCCTCGCGGGTGTACGACGTGGTCAGGATGAGCAACGCCTCGTCCTGCACCTCGATGTGGTCCCCGTTGAGGCCGTGCTCCTTGAGCTGCTTCGGCACGAGGTGGATGCGGGCGATGGCCTGCTTCTCCTCGAACGTGTAGCCCGTCAGCTCGATGATCTCCATGCGGTCCCGGAGCGGCCCGGGGATGGGATCCAGCTGGTTCGCCGTGGCGACGAACATGACCTTCGACAGGTCGAACGCCACGTCCAGGTAGTGGTCGCTGAACGTGCTGTTCTGCTCCGGGTCCAGCACCTCCAGCAGCGCCGCGCTCGGGTCGCCGCGGAAGTCCGCGCCCAGCTTGTCGATTTCGTCCAGCATCATGACCGGGTTCTTCGTCCCGGCCTTCTTCATGCTCTGGATGAAGCGGCCCGGCAGCGCGCCCACGTACGTGCGGCGGTGGCCACGGATCTCCGCCTCGTCACGCACGCCGCCCAGGGACAGGCGCACGAACTTGCGGCCCGTGGCCTTGGCCACGCTCTGGCCCAGCGACGTCTTGCCGACGCCCGGGGGACCGACGAGGCACAGGATGGGCCCGCGCATGTCGTTCTTCAGCTTGCGGACGGCCAGGTACTCCAGGATGCGCTTCTTCACCTTCTTGATGCCGAAGTGATCCTTGTCCAGCTGCTGGCGCGCGTTCTCGATGTCGAGGTTGTCCTCGCTGATCTTCGACCACGGCAGGTCCGCGATCCAATCCAGGTAGGTGCGCGCGACGGTGTACTCGCTGGAGGCCGCCGGGATCGTCTTCAGGCGGTTGAGCTCCTTCTGGGCGACCTTCTCCACCTCAGGGGGCAGGGCGGCCTTCTTCAGGCGCTCCTGGAGCTCGTCCAGCTCCTCCTCCTCTTCGCCCATCTCGCCGAGCTCTTCCTTGATCGCCTTGAGCTGCTGGCGCAGGTAGTACTCGCGCTGGGTCTTCGACATCTCGCCCTTCACGGCGGAGTCGATCTTGTTGGAGAGCTTGAGGATCTCGCGCTTGCGGTTGAGCAGCTCCAGGACGAGCTTCATGCGCGCCTTGAGGTCGACCGTCTCCAGCACGGCCTGCTTCTCCTCGATGGGCACGTCCACGTTGGCGGCGATGAGGTCCGCCAGGTGGCCCGGATGCGTGATGCTCTCCACCAGCTCCGTGGCGGCGGCGGGCAGCTCGGGCATCAGCTCGATGACCTCGCGCGCCAGCTTCTTCAGGTTGATGCCCAGGGCCTCCACTTCGACGTTCTCGCTGGAGGTCTTGTCCTCCACCGCGTCGACGCGGGCCTTGAGGTAGGGCGCTTCCTGGACCAGCTCCATCACGCGGAAGCGCGCGAGGCCCTGGACCACGAGCGAGTAGTTGTCCTCGCCCATCTTCAAGAGCTTCACGATGCGGGCGACGGTGCCCATCGTGTACAGGTCGGACGCGCCCGGATCCTCTTCCTCGGCGCGGCGCTGCGTCACGACGCCGATGACCTGGTCGTCACGGACGGCGTCCTTGATCAGCGCGATCGTCTTCTGGCGGCCGACGGCCAGGGGCAGCACGCCGCCGGGGAAGAAGACACTGTTGCGCAGCGGCAGGATGGGCAGCACCTGCGGAATGTCTTCCTTGTTGATGAGCCCCGGAGGGGCCATCGCGGTGGGCATGGCGCTGGCCGCGGTGCCCTTCTTCTTCTCGTCAGACATGGGAGTTCGGCCTCTTCCTTGCTTGAACCCGGTCAGCAAGCGGCCGGGCCGGTGAACCATCCGGTTGTTTTCTGCGGCGGATGAACCAACGTAACAACCAAAAGGGACATGGCAAACGCGATGTGCGTTATTTCCGTGCCTCGTCGGCTGTACGACTCTCCTCTATGTAACGGCCCAGAAGTCTCGCGTCCGGCGAAGGGGTGGGGCATGCTCGCCCCCTCTCACGCCTGATGCGGTGCGCGAGCGCGCGTCCCCGCACTGGAGGACGATGTGAAGCTCCATACCTGCGCCCACCTGATGTCGCTGTCCGCGCTCCTGGCGCTCGGATGCCACTCCCCCGTGGATGACGATGGCTCCACGGTCCCGGATGCCTGCGAGGCGACCCCTCCAGTGGTCGCCCCCCAGAAGACGGACATCCTCTTCGTCATCGACAACTCCGGATCCATGAGCGAGGAGCAGCAGGGAATCGCCACGGAGTTGCCCGCCTTCCTGGCCGCGCTGAAGGAGGGCAACGGCGTGTCCCAGGACTTCCGCGTGGGGGTCATCACCACCTCCGTGTACCAGCGCCAGATCTTCCCGGACGGGGCGGACGTGATCCGCTCCTTCCCGGATCAGGAGGGCCGGCTGCAGCCGGTGAAGGACGAGGCGAACCAGCCCACCGCCGAGCGCTTCATCGAGGGGTCGGATCCGCTGCTGCTGCCCAAGTTCCAGCGGTTGGTGGACCAGGGAATCTCCGGCAGCGGTCAGGAAGCGCCCTTCGAGGCGGTGCGGCTGGCGGTCGCCTCGCCCCTGGCCAGCAAGCCCCTGGAGGAAGGGGGCAACGGGGGCTTCCTGCGGGACGACTCGCGCCTGCTGGTGGTGGTGGTGTCCGACGAGGAGGACTGCAGCTCCAAGCAGCGGCCGCCCCCGGTGGCGCTGGGGCAGGACCGGGCCGTGGACTCGTGCACGGAGCAGGGGGACAAGCTGACCCCGGTGTCGGAGTACTACCAGGACTTCCAGGGCCTGCGTGACAGCCAGGGCGCGTCGCGCGAGGTGCTGTGGGCGACCATCGGGCCGGTGGCGGTGACGGACAAGCGCGCGGAGCTGACCGTGGACACGACGGGCGGCACGACAAACGTACGCAACGTCGACTGCCCGACGTCCTACGGGCCCGGCTACCGGCAGAGCGACATGGCGAAGGCGTTCGACGAGACCCGGTCGAACCTGGATTCCATCTGCAAGCCGAGCTACCGGCAGACGCTGCTGGACATCGCGGACATGGCCACGGTGGCGCAGAGCGTGGCCGTGGTGAACCTGCCGGATCCGCGGCTCGCGGTGGTGTACGTCACGCGCGCGGACGGCTCCGTGAAGACGTGCACGGCGGCCAACGGCGACTTCCGCTACGAGCCCCCCAGCGGCGATCGCTCCGCGCGCATCTTCTTCCTGGGCCCGTGCCTCAGGCGCGTGGGCGACACGAAGGTGGAGGTGAAGGTGCTGTGCGCCGGGTAGTCCGGAGCTGATCCGCCAGGCCTCACCCGGAGGGCCCCGCGAAGGACGCGGGGCCCTTTTTCGTGGGCCCGCACGTGACCTGTCATGTCCGGTGCCAAAAAAAGAATGCGCGCGGATCCGCCCCGTTCCGTCGAGCGGAGCACCCGACGCAACAGGTCCGACGCACCCGGAATGCCGCCTGTTCGGGTGTCAGATGGCTTCGGATACTGGCCCCATGCGCGCGCGGTGCGCGAGGCGAGGAGGCCACATGGGCGCGGCGGTCGAACGGTCGGGGTTGGCGGTGGTGGAGGAGCTGCGCGAACGGATCCGCCAGTTGCAGGCGGCGCCCCGTAGCGCGCTGTCGGTGCTGCGCACGGGCGTGGACGCGGTGGACGCGCTGCTGCCTCAAGGGGGCCTGCCGTTGGGGCACTCGGTGGAGCTGTGCGGCGAGGCGGCGTCGGGGCGCACCAGCCTGGCGTTGCGCGCGGTGGCGTCCGCGCACCGGGAGCTGCGCCTGTGCGCGTGGGTGGATGGCCCGAAGGAGCTCTATCCCCCCGCAGCGGCGGCGCTGGGCGTGGACCTGGAGCGGCTGCTCGTCGTGCGGCCCCAGGCCTTCGCGCAGCGGGTGTGGGCCGCCGTGCAACTGGCGCGCAGCGGTGCCTTCACGGCGGTGGTGGTGGATCTGACGCTCGGCGTGGGCGCCCCGGGGCGTCCGGAGCGGCTGGCCCTGACGGAGGCGCGCAAGCTCGCGGACGCGGCGTCGCGGGGCGGGACGCTGGTGCTGCTGCTGACGTCGCCGGAGGCGCCCGCGGACGGGCTCGCGCGGCTGCGGCTGGAGGCCCGGGGCGTCCAGGGCTGGTCCGTGGAGTTGGAGCGCAGCCGGGGCGGGGGCGTGGGGACGCGCGTCGTGAGCCCCTGGCGGGAGCTCTACCCGGAGGTGGGGCTGGATGCCGGGGCGCGGCTCTTGGACGCGGACGTGGAGACGCCAGAGGACGCGGGGCCGGGCTTCTACCGGGACCCCGCCGACCGCGTGCGCAACGGCATGGGCATCCTGGGCCAGCGCCCCGGCCGGGACGCGCCCATGCCTTCGCTGGGGAGCGCGCTGTCCCCGGACGGCCGCTGACAGGAAAGAGGGTGGGCCATGCGGAGGGGCTACCTGCACGTCACGCGCTTCCCGGTGCAGCGCAAGGTCATTGAGTCGCCCGCGCTCGCGGGCCAGCCGCTGGTGCTGGTGGAGGAGGTGCGCGGCCAGCGCCGGGTGGCCTTCGCCTCCACGCGCGCGCTGAAGGCCGGCGTGCGGCCGGGGATGACGCTGACCGCGGCCACCGCGCTGGAGCCCGAGCTGAGGAACTTCCCGTACCGGTTGAAGGACGAAGCCCAGGCGCTGGCCGCGCTGGGGGAGTCGCTGCTCGGCCTGTGTCCTGGCTTCCAGCGCGACGCGCCGGACGGGCTGTGGTTCGACGCGAGCGCGGCGCACCTGGTGGGCGGCGAAAGGGAGCTGGGCGCGCGTGTGCTGGAGGTCTGCGGCGAGCAGGGCTACCGGGCGCACGTGACGGTGGCGTCGGAGGCGTTCACCTCGCGGGTGCTGGCGCGGTATGGCTCCCAGCGGGTGGTGGTGGTGCCGGAGGGGCAGGGCGCGCGAGCGCTGGCGCCCCTGCCGCTGGGCGCGCTGGAGGACTCGGCGGCGAAGGCCTTCTCCGTCCTGGGGTTGTCCACGTTGGGCGAGGTGGCGGCGCTGCCGGCAGGGGCAGTGACGGCGCGCGGAGGCGTGGGCGCGGCCCGGGCCCATGCGCGGTGCCGGGGCGTGGACGACACGCCCTTCACTCCGGAGCCGCTGGAGGAGGCGCTGGAGGACCGGGTGGTGCTGGACGCGCCCGCGGACACCTTCGAACCCGTGCAGTTCGCGCTCAAGACGCTGCTGGACCGGATGGGCGCGCGGCTTTCCGGGCGGCAGCGGGCGGCGGTGCGGCTCACCTTCGTGCTGCGCCTGGACCCCACCGGAGAGGCCCAGGTGCCGCTCCTGCTGGCGCGACCCACGGCGCAAGCGAAGCTGCTGTTGGACCTGGCGCGGTACCGGCTGGGGGAATTGCGGCTGGAGCGGCCGGTGGCGGAGGTCGCCGTGCGGGTTGACGCGCACGACGAGGACCTGGGCCAGCAGCTGGCGCTGGGGGACGCGCCGGAGGGGGACGCGGCCCTGGAGAGTGTGCTGTCGCGGCTGGCGACGACGCTGGGTGAGGGGGCGCTGTTCGCCGCGTCCCTGGAGGCCGTGCACCGGCCGGAGTCCGCGCATACGCCCCGGGCCTTCCATCCCCCGGAGACGCGGCGCGGCCTGCTGTCCCCGTCCGGACCGCTGGCTCCGGCGCCGGAGCCAGCAGCGCCCGTCACCGTCTGGCGAGAGACGGGGGCCGCCCGGGAGCGGCCGTCGCGGCTCCTGGCCCAGCCGGCCCGGCTGGACGCGGAGGTGACGGCGTCCGGGGAGATGGTGGCGGCGCGGCTCGCGGGGCGGCGGCACCGGGTGACGGCGATGGCGGGGCCGGAGCGACTGGGTGGCGAATGGTGGACGGACACCCCGTACCAGAGGGACTACTACCGCGTGCACTTCGAGGGGCTGGGGCCCGCCTGGGTGTACCGG
>NZ_RAWN01000259.1:0-11434 GCF_003668895.1 Corallococcus sp. AB045 | reverse complement strand
CCAGGCCACGCCTGCGCCAGCGTGCGGTAGAGCGGCCGGCCGAGCCGGAGCCCCCGGCTGCCACTCCTCCGGAATGGGCGGAGGCCACGCTCCGGCTCGGCCGGCCGCTCTACCGCACGCTGGCGCAGGCGTGGCCTGGAGTGCGCACGCTGCGGGAGCGGCTGAGGCCCTGGCTCTAAGCCAGCCTGCTACAGGCTTGCCCACGGCGAGGCTGGCGAGGGCTGTCACCCGCTTCGTCCGTCCTGCCGCGGATCAACACTTCGAGCAGGCCGGTGTGACGCGGGGGGCGCTCATTGCCCGCGCCCAGGTGCGCCGGTAGGGGCGCGGTTCTCGTCCGTGTGCCGGCTCACGGATGCGCCGGGCCTCCCTCAACCCCTGCGCGCCGCGTTGATCTTCGCGATGTCGATTTTCTGCATCTCCATCATCGCGGCGAACACCCGCTTGCGCGCGGCCGGATCCGGATCGCTCATGCCGTCCGTCAGGGCGGCAGGGGTGATCTGCCAGGAGATGCCCCACTTGTCCTTGCACCACCCGCACTGACTTTCCTGCCCGCCGTTGCCGACGATGGCATTCCAGTAGCGGTCCGTCTCTTCCTGATCCTTCGTGCTGATCTGGAACGAGAAGGCTTCGCTGTGCTTGAACGTGGGACCGCCATTGAGGCCGATGCAGGGGAAGCCCAGCACGGTGAACTCCACCGTGAGGACATCGCCCTCCTTGCCGTCCGGGTAATCGCCCGGTGCGCGGTGTTTGGCGCCGACGGAGCTGCCGGGGAAGGTGCGGGCGTAGAACTCCGCCGCTTCTTCAGCGCTGCGTTCGTACCAGAGGCAGAGGACGGTCTTGTTCACGGGGGTCGTCATGATTGCGCTCCTTGGGCTCACTCGCCCTTGTGTCCTACAACGCCAAATGCGGCACCGGCGGGGTCCGTTGCAACGACAATCCAGTCGCCGCCAGGCACCTCGTGCGGACCTTGCAGCACCTTGCCGCCATTGGCGGTGATGGCGCGCTGCGCTTCGGCTACCGAGGAGACGCCGAAGTAGAACAGCCAGGTGCCGGTGGGACCGGGGCCCGCGGCGGGCTTCTGCATGATGGCGCCCAGCCGAACGCCGTCGTGGTCGATGAAGCAGTAGTCGCCCATCGGGCCCATGGGCATCACGTCGTTGAACTGGAAGTGGAAGTGCTTCGCATAGAACGTCTTGGCGCGCGAGAGATCGGGGCTCGCCAGTTCGTTCCAGCGAATGTGCTGCGACGCCTTCACGTCGAATACGTCGCTCTTCGCCTCGGGCTTGCCGGGCGGTGGAATCGGCGCCATCACGTAGAAGGGAGTGCCCATGGGATCGGCCACCATCGCGATCGTGCCGACGGGCAGCTCCATGCGCGGCATCAGCACCCTGGCACCATCGGCCACCAGGGCCCGGAGGGACGCATCGACGTCGGCCACGTGCAGGTAGCCGAGCCAGCAGGGCTGTGCGCCATTCCGCACCATGTCCTGCGAAAGGCGCAGCACGCCGCCGGCGGAGCCGCCATCGCCGCGCATGATCATGCGGTAGTCCACTCCGCCCGGCATGGGCGCGGGCGGGTCGGGGATCTTCCATCCAACGACCGCGCCATAGAAGCTGGCGGCGGCGCTGGGGTCATGGGTCATCAGCTCGTACCAGATGAAGCTTCCAGCGCTCATCGTGTCATTCCCTTCGTGAGCGGTTGGATGTGGAGGGTCCGCACGCCCGTGTCGAGCCAGACCTTCGTTCTTTGAATCCTTTCCTACGGAACCGGGCTTCCCTGCCGCAGCGCGGCAAGCCTGGCCATGCAGGCAGGAACCGAAGAAACATTTCCTCTCGATGGGCGAGAATCAGGGAAATCATGCGAACCACTTCCCACCACCGCCCCCTCCACGTCGGATCGACTGGCAACCGCGTTCAGAAGGTCGAGGAGCGCCTGAAGTCGGCGGGCTACCTCAAGGGTGCTGCTGACGACCGCTTCGACGCCAAGACCGCCAGGGCGGTGGTCGCCTACAAGCGCGACAACGGCTGGGAGGGGAAGCCGCAGGGGGTCGTCGGCGAGCGGATGGACCACTCGCTGAAGCGCACCAGCACTGGCACCACCCCCACCGCCCAGGCCAGCCAGACGGGCGGCAGCGAAAGCAAGGGCAAGACCCCGTCGCAGCTCAAGGGCGCGACCTACAACGTCGAGCGCGACCGCAATCCCCAAGACGTGAAGAAGTGGCTGGGCGACTTCGCCAAGAAGAACAAGCTCGACTTCATCCAGCTCCAGGAGATCAACGGCTACCACAAGGCCCTGGAGAACATCCCTGGCTACCACCTGGTGACCTTCCCCGGGGCCAAGGACCATGGCGAGACGGGCATCCTCGTGAAGGACAGCCTGCTCCAGGGGCAGAAGACGTCCATCCAGGGCGAGGGTGGCGGCTGGACCACCGTGCGCGGCGGCCATGCTCCGCCGCGGGCGGCCACCGCGGTCAAGCTCGCGGGCTGGCTGCAGGTGGTCTCGGCCCACCAGCCGCCCTCGGTCGACTGGAAGGGCGGGGAGCCCGTCGGGCCGAAGAACCGCGTGAGCACCTACAAGTCGCTCTCCGAGAAGCTGCTCGGCTTCGCGAATCGGAAGATCGCGAAGAACCCCGACGAGGGTCTGCTCATCGGCGGCGACTGGAACGAGCCGGCGTCGACGAAGGGGAAGTGGTCACCCGGCTGGATTGCGCAACAGGCGGGCATGAAGACCCACGGCGGCGTGGAGAGCCATGGCCACGGCAAGATTGACTATGCGATGTCCTACGGGTGCAAGGTCTCGAACGTGAGGTCCGGCCCGACCGGCGGCTCGGATCACAACATCGTCATGTACACGGTGAGCCGCCCGAAGGGTAAGGGCTGACGCGCGGCCACTGCCGGCCGGGCCTGCTCAGCCCCGGAAGAGGGGCCGGAACAGCGTGGACTCGCGCAGGGAGGCCGCCAGCGCGGCGATGTCGTCCGACTGGCCGTCCACCTCGTCGTCGTCGAAGGTCTCCTTCAGGCGGGCCATCACCTCCGCGTGGCCGCGGGAATGGAGCAGCTCGCGGAAGACGATGAGGGCGGACTCGTCCAGTGGCACCCCGAGCGAATCGCGCGACCGGGCCCCGCCTTCCGCCGGCTGCGTCAGCGCGGTGACCCACTTCATGATCAGGTCCACCGGATCCCGGTCCGGGAAGCGCTGGCGCACGAGCTGCTGGATGTGCTCGCCACGCTCGACGTTCAAGAGGAGCGCGAGGAAGTAGCGGTGCTCCGGGTCCTTCACCTGTCCCCGCCGGTCGATGAGCAGCGCCTGGCGCATGTACTCCTTGAACACCGGGCGCAGCTCCTCCGCCAGCGCGCCATGCGTGCGCACCGCCACGTCCCAGTACGGGTCCAGCGCCTCCAGCTTCTTGTGCAGCTGGAGCAGCCGCTCGAAGACGAAGAAGCACGTCAGGATGTCCGAGCGCTCGATGAGGCCACGGATGAGCCGCGTGCGCTCCGGTGGGCTCAGCTCCGCCAGCAGTGACAGGGACTGGAGCACCTTGCTGGTGTGCGCGTCCTCGACGCCCGGGTAGTAGGCCAGGTGGGGCTTCTTGTACGAGTACTGGTAGCCCCCTTCCGGCGAGTGCAGCGTGCGCACCACGCACGTCACCGAGGGCCGCTCCAGGTGGAAGAGGGAGTGGATGTACTTGTCCCCTCCAAGGATGCGGTGGATGTCGCCCGTGCGCAGCCCCGTCACTGACAAGAGTTCCATGTCACCGAATGCGACGCGGCTGTTCACCTTGTGCCGCTCGTGCCAGCGGTAGTGCCCGTGGATGCTGCTGCCCTGGAGCACCTGGAAGGCGCCACAGAAACCGTGCTGGTGGATGTCGGTGGTGCCGTCCACCCAGTAGTACAGGTCGATGAGCAGGCGCGAGTCGGAGAACACCGTCAGCGCGGGCTGGCCGAAGCCCGGACGCGTGGTGAGCTGCTTTGGGAAGTCGCGCGTCCCGTAGAGCCACTCCAGGGGCTCCAGCGTCTTGAACTCCTGATGCGGGGCCAGCTCCCGCAGGACCTCGGCCGCGATGTCGGGAAAGGCCTCCTCGCTGTGCTGGACCTTCAGCCACCGCTCCTGAAGGAGCCTCCCCATATCCTGGAAGATGCGCATGCGCTTTCCCCGCTCACCGGCGTGTCCGCATCCCATACGGAACGAGGCGGAAATCCTGGCTCGATTCCTTTCAAAAAAGGCCCCATCACTCCTGGGCATCCGAACTGTGTATAGGCTGCCGCGCGCATGACGATCCTCACGACGAAGCTGTGTGTCATTGGCGGCGGCCCCACCGCGGTGGCCGCTCTCTTCGAGGCCCGGGCACGTGGCATCCCCGCCCTGGCACTGGAGGCCGGCGCCACCCCGCTGGCCTCGCTGCATGCCCATATCGAGGGCCTCGTCTACCTGTCGCCCGCCTCGCACTGGGAGGTGGGCGGCCTGCCGCTGGACTGCCGCGACGCGCTGGAGTGCTCGCGCGAGGACGTGCTGCACTACTACGCACGCGTCATCCAGATGGGGCGCCTGGACCTCCGCTGCCGCCACCGCTGCGTGGGCCTGCGCCCCGACGCGGACGGGGTGACAGTGGACGTGGAGGCGCCCGAGGGCCGCCGCGAGGTGCGCGCCGAAGAGGTGCTCGTCACCTCCTGGTATGAGCGGCGGCCCCTGCCTCCGGACGCGGTGGAGCCCGGCTCGCGCGTGGAGGTGCGGGAGGGGCTGCGCTCCGCGGCGGAGGTGGCCGGCCAGCGCGTGGCGGTGCTGGGCGGCGGCATCTCCGGCTTCGAGCAGGCCGGGGCCCTGATGATGGCGGGCCAGCCGGTGACGTTGCTGATGCGCGGCGAGGCGCGGAGCCTCCACCGGTTGCCGCACTTCGCGCGGCTGGTGGAGGCCACGGGCTCGCGGCTGGTGCCGAACGCCAGCGCGGTGCACGTCACCCGCGACGGCGTCACGTACCACGAGGGCGGCGAGGCGCGTCACCTGCCGTGCGAGGTGCTGGTGGCCGCGTGCGGTGCGCGCCTGTCCCCGCAGGTGCTGGAGTTGCTCACGCGCGCGGGCGTGCTGACGGAGGACGAGGTCCGCGGGCTGAGGGAGTCCATCAGCCTGGAGGAGGCGAAGCACGCGCACCCGGACCAGGCCGCGGCGGAGCAGGAGCGCCTGGCGGTGGAGTCCCGGCCGGACCTGTGGCCGCTCGTCTTCGAGGGCCGCCGCCGCGTGCGGCTCGCTGGGGGGCCTCTGCACGTGGGGGCCTCCAACGCGGGGGTGATGGTGTCCATCGCCACCGCTGTGTTCGCGGTGCGCGCGATGGCTGGCGCACCGGTGCCCGCGCGCATGGCACCGCCGCTGGCGCGGGCGCTGCTCAACCTGGAGTCCCTCATCCAGGTGCTGCGCGAGGACGTGCCGCCTGAACGCGTGGAGTCGCTGCGCCCGCTGGCGGTGGGCTCCTGGAGCCGCGCGTGGGTGCACCCGCATCTCCTGGAGAGTCCCACCGCGCGGAGCGTGGAGCGCACCACCGGCGTGGATCCAACCCGCTTCCTGCTGCCCCCCGGGCTCGGCGCCAGCGACATGGAGCGGGAGCTGCTCGGGCTCGCGGATGGCACCACCAGCATTGCTGAGATTGCCGACGCCAACGAGATGTCGGATCCCGAGGAGCGCGCGAAGCTCGTCGCCACCTTCCGCAAGCTGTGGACGCGCAACGTGCTCACGTGGCTGCCTCCGCTGGACGCGAGACGCTGATAAGCGATTGGGGCAATGACCAGGAAATCGAGGGTGCTTCGTATTTCGTTTCGACCGCGCAATTCCGTGCGGCCTTGCATCGGGGAACGAAAACATGAAGAAGCCCACCAAGAAGCTGACGCTGTCGAAGGACACCCTGCGCGCGCTGAACGAGACCCAGCTCAAGCAGGTTGCCGGCGGTATCCCGCCCTCCGTCTACGATTGCGATGGCACGGATCCGACCGAAGCCACCGTCTGCTACACGAACGCGCTCTGCCAGACGGGCGAGTACTTCGGCTGCTGCTTCTGATGCGGTTCGCGCCGTGCGCTCGGAGGTGAGGTCCGCCTCCGAGGCACGGTGAGAGGTTTTGCCCCGGTCCGGTGTCCGCCGGCCCGGGGCGTTTCCCGCACCCGGTTCCCGGTTCCGAGGTCCATCGCGATGTCCCAGCCCCGCCGCCGCGCTCCCGAGGGGCAGCGCCCGCCTTCCGCCCAATCCCTGATGGAACCGGCGGACTTCTTCGTCCTGCGCACTCCGCTCCTGCCCTTCGACGCAGTGGAGCACTGGAGCTCGCGGCTCACCGCACCGCACGCCACCGGATCGCTCGCGAAGGCGCTGGACGCGGATCGCGCGCTGTTGCGCACGCGGCTGCGCGCGTACGTGGAGCGGCCGGATGTGCGCGAGGCCCTCTTCGTCGCGTCGCCCTCGCTGGAGGAGGGGCTGCCGCTCTGGTTCCAGGCGCCGGACAGCGAGTACGGCCTCAAGGTGGAGCGGGCCCTGGTGCGCTACTTCCTGCGCATGGCGGGGCGCTGCACGCCCTTCGGCCTCTTCGCGTCGTGCTCCGTAGGGCACCTGGGAGCGCGCACGCACCTGGCGGTGGCGGACGCGCGCGAGTGCCAGCGCGACACCCGTCTGGACATGGACTACCTCACGCGGTTGGTGGGGGAGTTGGTGCGCCACCCGAGCCTGCGCGAGGTGCTCCGCTACCGCCCCAATGGCAGCCTGTACCGCGCGGCCGGGCGGCTTCGCTACGTGGAGACGCGGCACGTGGGCGCGGTGCGCCGGCACCACCTGTCCTCGGTGCGGCCGGATGCGTACCTGGATGCGGTGCTGGAGTGCGCGCGCGCAGGGGCCCGGCCGGAGCAGTTGGTGCGGACGCTGGTGGCGCTGGACGCGGAGGTGGATGCACAGGAGGCCGCCGAGTTCGTGCGCACCCTCGTGGACAACGATCTGCTGGTGCCGGAGCTGGCCGTGCCCGTCACCGGGCCGGAGCCGCTCCCGTATCTGGTGGCGCGGCTGCGCGCGCTGGCGCAAGAGGCGGGCCCCGGTGAGGCCGCGCGGGTGGCGCTGGAGGCGGCCACGTGCCTGGAGGATGCCGGAGGTCTCCTGGCGAGGATGGATGAGGAGGGTCCAGGCCGGTCGAAGGAGGCCTACCTCGCCATCGCCACGAGGCTCGAGGCGCTTCCCGTGAAGGTGGAACTCCCGCGCCTCTTCCAGGTGGACCTCTACCGTCCGGCGCCCGGCGCCACGCTGGGACCGGAGGTGCTGGCGGAGGTGACGCGCGCGGTGGAGCTCGTGCGGCGCATGGGGCCCCAGCTCCACACCGGCCGCTCGCCGCTGAGCGCGTTCTGCGAGGCCTTCACCCGCCGCTACGAGGGCCGCGAGGTGCCGCTGCTGGAGGCGCTCGACGAGGAGTCCGGCGTGGGCTTCCTGGTGTCCAACGCGCCCGCCGCGGATGGGGCGCCGCTGTTGCGCGGGCTGGCCTTTCCGGCCGCGACGGATGCCGGAGGGACGCTCGGCGCGCGCGAGCTGCACCTGATGCGCCGGCTGACCGCCAGCCCAGGCGCGCGCGTGCTGACGCTGGGCGAGGAGGACCTGAAGGCGCTGTCCTCGGAGAAGGCCGCGCCGCCACCGGACGCCATCTCCGTGGGCTTCAGCGTGCTGGCCGCTTCGGACGAGGCCTTCGCGAGCGGGGACTTCTCGCTGGTGCTGCGCGGCGCTGGAGGGCCCTCCGGGGCCAACACCCTGGGCCGCTTCTGTCACGGGGACGACGCGCTGCGCGACGCCGTGGAGCGGCACCTGCGCGCAGAGGAGGCGCTCCGCCCGGACGCCGTCTTCGCGGAGGTGGTGCACCTGCCGGAGGGGCGCATCGGCAACGTGCTGCTGCGGCCCCAGTTGCGCGGGCACGAGATTCCCTTCCTGGGGGCCTCCGGCGCGCCCGACGCGCAGCAGCTCCCGGTGGAGGACCTGCGGGTGTCGGTGGTGGATGGGCGAGTGGTGCTGCGCTCGAAGCGGCTGGGCCGCGAGGTGCTGCCGCGGCTCACCACCGCGCACAACTTCTCCCGAGGCCTGGGCGTCTACCGCTTCCTGTGCATGCTCCAGCACGAGGGGCGCGCGGTGGGCTTGTCGTGGAGCTGGGGCGCGCTGGAGGGCCTGGACTTCCTGCCGCGGGTGGTGTCCGGCCGGGTGGTGCTATCGCTGGCGAGGTGGCGGCTGGGGCCGGACGTGCTGAAGCCGCTGGGCGCGGCGCGCGGCGAGGAGTGCTTCCGGACCGTGCAAGCGCTTCGCGAGCGGCTGGGCCTGCCTCGCCACGTGGCATTGGTGAATGGCGACAACGTGCTGCCGTTGGACCTGGACAACGTCCTGTGCGTGGAGACGTTCGCCTCCCTGGTGAAGGACAGCGCCCGCGCCGTGCTGCGCGAGCAGTTCGTCGGACCGGACGCGCTGTGCGCCCACGGTCCGGAGGGGCGCTTCGTCCATGAGCTGGTCCTCCCCATGGTGCGGCGCCAGGAGCCCACGGCGTCCGTGCCGGCCCAGCGCCCGGCTTCTTCCGCTGGTGCCCCCCGGCACTTCGCACCCGGCTCGGAGTGGCTCTACGCGAAGCTGTACGCGGGCACCGCCGGCGCGGATGACGTTCTGTGCGACGCGGTGGCTCCGCTGGTGGAGCGGCTCGTCCGCGAGGGCGTGGTGGACCGCTGGTTCTTCATCCGCTTCGAGGATCCGGACTGGCACGTGCGCCTGCGGCTGCACGGGGATCCGGCTCGCCTGCATCGTGACGCGCTGCCAGCGCTGTCCGCCGCGGTGGCGCCGCTGGCGCGGGACGGCGTGGTGTGGAAGGTGCAACTCGACACGTACGAGCGGGAGCTGGAGCGCTACGGCGGCCCGGAGGGCATGACCCTGGCCGAGGAGCTGTTCCACGCGGACAGCGAGGCGGTGCTGAAGCTGCTGGCGCTGCTGGACGGGGACGCGGGCGCGGAGGCCCGGTGGCAGCTCACCCTGCGGGGCCTGGATCTGCTGCTGGGCGACCTGGGCCTGGACCTTCGCGCGAAGCTGACAGTGGCCGAGCGCTCCCGCGACTACTTCGGGCGGGAGTTCCGCATGGACACGGCCTTCACGCACCAGCTCGGTGCCCGCTATCGCCAGGCCCGCGCCGCCCTGGATGCGGCCTGGGCTCCGGACGCGGAAGAAAGCCCGCTGCTCGTCGAGGGCCTCGCCGTACTGCGCGAGCGCTCGGAGCGGCTCGCCCCCCTGCGGCGGCGCATGGAGGCGGCCTTTCGCGAGGGCCGGCTCGGTGTCGCGCTGCCCGCGGTGGCCGCCACCCACCTGCACATGCACGCCAACCGGATGCTGCGCTCGGCGGCGCGCGCGCAGGAGCTGGTGCTCTACGACTTTCTCGCCCGGACGTACCAGTCCCAGCTCGCGCGCGCCCGCGCGCAGGAGCCCCGCCCATGATGGCCCAATCCATTCATCCCCCTCAGGCGGCCCCCCGGTGGTGGCCGCTGCTCAATGGCTCGCTGGCGGACGAGGCCGCGGAGACCGTGCGCGCCATCACCACCGAGCTTCACAAGCCCTTCACCCACCAGGGCGCGCGCATCGCGGAGCGGCTGTCCAGCCAGGCGCTGCTGCACGGCTACCTGGCGCGCGTGTGGCCCGGGAGGGATGACCCGGAGCACGCGGCGCGCTTCCTGGACGGGGCGCTGGATGAGGTGGGGCGCCGGGGGATGCGCCCCGCGCTGCATGGCGGCTTCGTCCAGGTGGCGTGGGTGATGCACCACCTGGGCGCGAACCTGCTGCCGGACCTGCTGGGCGCCGAGGAAGACCTGCTGGAGGACGTGGAGACGGCGCTGGAGGACACCCTGGGCGTCGAGCACTGGGTGCAGCACTACGATCTCATCGCCGGGCTGGTGGGGCTGGGCGTCTTCGCGCTGGAGCGGCTGCCGGGGGCCCGGGCGCGCCGGTGCCTGGAGCGCGTCGTCCACCACCTGCTGGCCGTGTCGGAGCTGGGGCCGCAGGGACGGGCGTGGCGGACTCCTCCGGAGCTCATCCCCACGACCACGCGCAAGAAGCAGCAGGACGGCGGCTACAACCTGGGCGTGGCCCACGGCAACCCAGGCGTGGTGGGCCTGCTGGCGGCCGCGTGGGCGCACGACATCGACCGGGCGCGGGTGGGGCCCGCGCTGGAGGAGGCGGTGCGGTGGCTGCTCGCGCAACGGCAGCCCCCAAGCTCGCTGTCCGCCTTCGCCTACTACGCGGACGACGAGGTGCGGCGCTCCCAGGTGTCGCGGGGGGCGTGGTGCTACGGGGATCCGGGCGTGGCCGCGACGCTGCTGATGGCCGCGCGGGCGGTGGGCAACGCGGAGTGGGAGCGGGTGGCGGTGGAGACGGGCCTGCGCGCGGTGCGCCGGCCCGATGAGACGCGCGAGGTGATGGACGGCGGGCTGTGCCACGGCGAGGCGGGGCTGGCGCACCTGTTCCACCGCATGTACCGGCTGACGGGGGAGGAGGCCTTCGGCCGCGAGGCGCGCGAGTGCTTCGCGCGGCTGCTGGCGCGGCGCGTGCCCGGCGAGGGCGTCGGTGGCTATGCGGTGTGGTTCCCTCGCGAGATCTACCCGGACCGAGTGGAGGACAACGCCAGCTTCCTGACGGGCTCGGTGGGCATCGCGCTCGCGCTGCTGGCGGCCATCAGCGACGAGGAGCCGGCGTGGGACCGGATGCTGCTCGCGTCCTTCCGCCCGCCGCTGGAGTCGGGACATGGCCGCTGAGGAAGGGAACACACCCTTCAGGCGCGAGGCCCTGGAGCGTCATGCGCGCGGGGGCGCCGCGGAGCCGGTGCGGCTGGAGCACCCGCGGTGGGTGCGCTGGCTGCCGCTGCCGTTGGGGGGCGCGCTCGCCATCCTGGGCCTCTTCGCGACGCGCGTGCCGGTGGCCCGCGTGGTGAGCGTCCCGGGAGTGGTGGAGGCGCTGTCCCAGGGCTCGCCCATGGATCCGTCGCCCGGGAGCGACCTGCGGACGCGGCTGTTCTTCTCCGTACCCGCCGAGCACCAGGGCGCGCTGCGTCCGGGGCTGCGCGTGCGCGCGAAGATGGCGCAGGGCGCGCGCGACTTCGCGGTGGAGTGGGTGGACACGGAGACACGAGTGCCGGAGGCGTTCAACGGGGGGCTCGGGAGGCTGGCGTCGGGCGTGCTCGTCCGGGCCCACGACCTTTCGTCGGCGGGCGGCGACGCGCCGGGCACCCCGGGCACGGTCGAAGTGCAGGTGGGCACGGAGTCGCTGGCGGCCGCGCTGTGGGCGCAGGCGCGCGGCGGGCGGAGGTGAGGCATGGGCGCGTGGCGTGAGTTGAGGCGGCGGTGGCGCCGGGTGCCGTTCCTCCAGCAGTTCACCGCGGCGGACTGCGGCCCCACGTGCCTGGCCATGGTGCTGGCG
>NZ_RAWN01000258.1:0-11547 GCF_003668895.1 Corallococcus sp. AB045 | reverse complement strand
GGCGGCGCCACGGGGGGCTGGGGCTGCTCCGACAGGGCCCGGTAGTGCCTCCAGCGCAGCGTCACCCAGACGAGCGCTCCGGACAAGCCCGTCACCAGCACGCCCAGCAGGGCGAGAACCACGCGCAGCCGCAGCGGGACGGGGCCTCCCTTCGGGGACGGCGCCACGTGCGTCGTCACCTCGTCCACCAGCAGCGATACCGCCTCCGGCGACAGCCCCTCCACGCCTCCCGCGATGAGCTCACGCAGCGTGTCCGCTGACTTGCGTACGCGCGTCGCACCGCCGGGTGCTGTTCGCAGCATGGCCGACGCCTTCGAGGGCGCGGGAGCCTGTCCTGGCCTCGGCGGCGGTGGGACCACCAGGTGCACACGCGCCAGCAGCACGCCGTCCACCGTCTGGAGCGTCTTCTCCAGCTCCCGCTCCATCCCCCGGACGCGGCAGACCTGCTCCTCCAGCGGCGAGCGCACGAGCCCGCTTCCGCCAAACACGTCACAGCCCGTCTCCGCCGCGAGCCGGGGCAGCCCCAGCTCCGCCAGGATGCGCACCGCGTCCGAGGACTGCGCGTCCGTCACCTCGATGGCCCAGGTGGGTTTCTTGCCCTGCTCGGGCACCTTGCGCGCGTCGAGCCCCCGCTCGACGAGCACCGTCTGCAGCTCATTGGCCTGACGCTCGTCGAGGCCGTGCTGGATGCGCTCCCGGCACGCCGAAGCGCCCAGGAGCAGGAGGAAACAGAGACAACGAAGGGGAGCGGAACGCATGGAAGGAAGGACTCCTCACACCTGGGTCTGGAGGACCTGCTTGACGCCGCCGGTGGCCTTCTCGACGACCTTGCCGGCGAGATCGAGCTCCTGACTGGCGCGGTAGACGTGGGCCTGGAGCGCGAGCAACTCCGAGGGACTGAACGAGCGGCCGGACTCGGCGAGCTTCAGGATGTGGTCCAGCCGCTGCTGCGCCTGCCCCACGCGGTCCAGAACCTCCACCGCCTGCTGACTTCGCGCGGCCTGGGCCGAATCCACGCGGGCCCCCGGCTTCACCTCCGCGCAGCCCGCCTTCGCCCGCTCCACGCCGTCCGCCCGCGACGTGCCGGCGGGGGCCTCGGTGGGCGTGCGCACCGGCTTCGGCGGCCCCTCCGTCGTCACCGGCACGGGGCGTGACTGGGGCGTACGCACGCCCTCCAGCACCTTGCCGAACGTCTCCCTGCCGGACTCCACCGCGGGCGAAGGGCCCGCGCCGCCCACGGCTCCCAACTTGTCGATGGCCATCTCGAACGCGCCTCAGCGGATGTTGTTGATGGCGGCCTTCGCCGAGTCGTGGCGGACCTTCATGATGTTGGAGATGGCGTTGTGCTCGCGGCTCTCCTTCTGCATCTCGTTCTGGAGAGCCACATAGGCCATGTTGAACTTCTGGCCGTCCGAGGCCATCAGCTTCTGCGCCTCCAGCAGGTCCCACGCGTCCCCCTGCCCCGTCGCCGCGCTCCCCGTCGAAGCCGTTGGCCCCGGCGTGCTCGCGCGCGCCGACGTCGCGGAGGCGCCTCCCGTCGCCGACACCGACGACACCGCCTCAGCCGGCACCGCCGCGGACACCGTGCCGCTCAGCGTGGACACCACCGCGCTGGAGATGGGGCCTGACGGCAACATGCCGCCCACGAGCCCCGCGCCCGTACGCACCACCTCGCGCGCCGCTCGCGCCAGCGTGGGGCCGAACTCCGTCTTCGGTGTCTGGCGCGCGATGGACGGGGCGATGCTCAACGACGGGATGCGACGGTCTTCCAAGGGGTGCCTCCGGCAGGGATTCGCCAGGGCTGCCATCCACCATCCGTGCCAGGGGCCAACCCCTTGAAACGACAGGAGCGCGCTCCGTCACCCCAGCGCCAGGCGTCTCCGCGGCGCGCGCGCCAGGTCCACGGCGCGGGACGGCGGACGAAAACCCGAAAACTTGCCACCGCGCCAACCTGCTTCACAGTTGTCGCGTCCTGTCGCACCCGAAGGTGAGCCCCCGATGCTGAACCCCTCCAATGGTCCCCGTCCGAACGAGCGCGAGCGCTACCACCCGCGCGTCGAAGCCCGGCTCCAGGTGAAGGTGCTCCTGTCGGGCCGCACCGTGACAGCGCAGGCGCGCGACATCTCCATGAATGGCCTGTTCCTCCAGGCCCACCCGGCGGACTCGCAGCGGGCGCTCACCATCGCCCTGCCGCTGCCGGGCGACCGGGAGCTCGTCACCATGTGCACCATCCGCCGCCGCGAAGTGGACGGCGTCGCGCTGGAGTTCGGCGAGCTGGACTGGGACGACCTCATCGCCCTGGCCCGCTTCCTCCACCCTCACCTGCCGTAAGGGCCTTCCGGAGGAGCGTCAGTCCGCGGCCGAGCGGGCCGTGCGCAGCCGCTCCACCAGGTCCATCAGCTCCGCGCCGCGGAAGGGCTTGTGGATGTAGCCATCCGCGCCCGCCTGCGTCGCGCTCGCCACGTCCGCCTTCTTCGCCTTCGCGGTGAGCATGTAGAGCGGCACCTTCGCCGTGGCCGGGTCGCTCTTCAGGATGCGGCACACGGAGACGCCGTCCAGCTGCGGCAGCACCACGTCCATCAGGATGAGGTGGAAGTCGCGGTCGCGGGCCAGCTTCAGGCCTTCGATGCCATTGGCCGCGCAGACCACGTCCACCGCGCCGTCGCTCAACATGGAGCGCACCAGCTCGCGAATGACGGGCTCGTCCTCGACGAGCAGGATGTGGAAGGGCGCTTGCGCGTTGCCAGCCATGATTCCTCGGGGCCCCTCGTAGGCCATTGCCCTGGCGACGTCCAGCGAAGCGACACCTCCCGGTAGCCCCTCTGTACGAAAGCGGTCCCCCGTCGGTTTTCCGCGCGGATGGGGTCGCTCCGGCCCCGCCTAGATTTCGGAGACGCCGTCGCGCTCGGCCCAGCCCTCCAGGCCGTTGGGCAGGCGGATGCGGACGTACTTCCCCGTCTCCTCCAGGAGCTGCACCTTCAGGCCGGCGTGCACCTCGAAGAGGGAGCGCCCTTCCGAGCGAGGCAGCTCCCTCGCCACCAGCGTGGGCGCCAGCACCACGGCCTCATGCACGTTCTGGTGCACCCAGATGTGCGCGCCCAGGAGTAGCGCCGCCGGCACCGCCGCCGTGAGGCAGAGGCCCGCCACCACCGCCACCGCCGTGCTCCGCATCGAGGGGAAGGCGCGCCGGAAGAGCAGCAGCGCGAAGCCCACCAGCCACGCGACGAAGAAGACCCAGGCCACCGCCGCGCCGTCCGTCGCGGCGGCCAGCCGGGGGAGGAAGGCCTCGTCCGCGGCGGCGCCCACGACCTTGTCCACCTGCCGCGCCCGCGCCAGGGCCAGGTTGGCCTCCAGGTCCTCGGCGCGTCCGCCCTGCTTCCGGGCCTGCTCCAACGACAGCACCGCGCGGCCCAGGTCGCCCCGGGCCAGGTGCGTGGTGCCCAGGTTGTAGAGCACGTCTGGTCCGCCGAAGCCGTGGGCGATGAGCTTCTCGTACTGGGCCTGCGCGGTGGCGTAGTCCTCGCGGCCATACGCGTCGTTGGCCTGCTGGAAGACGGCCTCCGCTTCCTCGGCGGTGTAGTAGCCCTGCGTCGCCGCGTCGCTCATCACGCCCAGCCTTCCATCACCGCCGCCGCGGTCGCCAGCACCTTGCGCCGCTCCCCCGGCTCCACCCCACCGCCGTAGCGGCCCAGGTCGCACGCCTCCAGCACGAAGAGCACACGCGCGCGCCGCTCCGCGTCCACGCCCGCCGCCGCCAGCTTCTCCCCGAGCGCCTCACGCGTCAGCCCGCCCACGGGGAAGCCCAGCTGGGCCTCCAGGAAGCCGACCACCGCCCGCTCCACCTCCACGTAGAACGCGCCCGCGTCCGAGCCCGCCTTGAGCTTCTCCGCCTCCGCCAGCCGCTTGCGCGCGGCCTTCGCCTGCTGACGGCCCCGGCCCGCCTCGGAGCGCGTGGCCAGCCGTCCGCGCATGCCGCCCATGAACGCCACGCCCGCCAGCAGGCCCAGCGGCGCCAGCACGCCCGCGACGAAGAAGGGCCGCGTCCACACGGGCTGCGACGGCCCCACGAAGTGGGCCCGGGCGCGCACCGGACGCAGGCCCCCGGTGGAGAGCACGTTCTTCTGCTCGTTGGCCGCGTCCGCCATCTGCGAGGGCGTCATCGACGACGGCAGCGAGGACACGCCGCCCGCGCCCGCCTCCACGGTGAGGGTCACGGGGTCCGTGCGCGCCGTCTCGTACTGGCGCCGCGACGGGTCGAAGTACGGGAAGCGCAGCTCCGGCAGCGTGAAGGTGCCCGTGCGCTGCGGCATCACCAGGTACTCCACCACGCGGCGGCCCTGGATGCGGTTGCGGTTGGGCGTGAGCCGGTCCGTCGTCGTGGGCTCATAGATTTTCAGCGCGGACGGGCCGGTGAGCTTCGGCGGGGTGACGTTCTTCACGTTGCCCTGCCCCTCCAGGATGACCTTCACCGTGATGGGCTGACCCAGCTCCACGCGCGTCTGCGACACGTCCAGCGACATGCGCCACGAGCCCACGTTCGCGTTGGACATGTTCGGCGGCGCGCCGTTCGGCAGCGGCCGCACCTTCACCTTCAGGCCGTTGGATACGCGGTGCACGCGGTGGCCCGCGAAGAGGAAGCCCGTGGTGATGTCCGCCTCCGCCGGGGTGATCAGCAGCGTGCCGGACTTCACCGGGAACAGCGCGCGGCGGCGCAGCAGGTAGGCGCGGTACGGGATGCCGTCCACCACCTTCTGCTCGCCCGTGAGCTGCGTGGGGCTCTCCACCTCTTCGGTCCAGAAGCCCTCCAGCTTGGGCATCGTCACCGCGTCCACGCTGGACAGGTCCACGCGCGAGTAGATGTAGAGCGACAGCGTGGCCTGCTCGCCCACGTAGAGCTCGTCGCGGTCCAGGCTCGCGCGCAGGAACAGGTCCGAGTCCCCACGCGGAATCACCGGCTCGTCGTCCCGCAGGTCCGAGTCGTCCCCGAACGGATCCGGCATGTTGCGGAAGTTGCGGAACGGATCCGGCAACTGCGGCCGGCCACCCTGCTGCGCCTGGGGCGCGTTGCCCACGCGGCCTTCGCGCACGGTCAACTGCACGGCGTCCGTGCGGTACGTGCGGCCGCCCGCGGTGAGCGTGGCGGGCGGAAGGGTGAGCTTGCCCGCGCGCAGCGGACGCATCAGCAGCTCGTGGCGGGTGATGTCCTGGATGACGGCGGGGCCACCGCCGGACAACGAGATGGAGCGCTGGCTGCCGCGCGACGAGGAGAGCACCTCGAAGTCGTTGGACTCGGGCAGGCGCAGCTGGGCGTTGGACGGTGCGTCCACCATCACCACGGTGAGCTTGAAGGTGTCGTCGGTGCCCACCTCGGTGCGGTCCACCGTCTGGTAGAACTCGATGTCCGCCGCCCACGCCGGCGCCGTGGCCAGGAGGGCGAGCACGGCGAGCAGCGCCGTGCGCCCGCTACCAGTCCTTCTCATTGGGCTTCCTCTGCTTCTTCTTCTGCTGGAAACGCCAGAGCTGGAGATTCTTCTCGTTCTGCTTCATCGCATCCAGCAGGCGCTCGGCCTCCTGCCGGTCGACGTCGCCCGGCGAACTTCCGCCGTCGCGCGGGTTGGATTCCGTCTCCTCCTCGCCCTCGCTGCCGCCGTCCGCGCCGCCATCGCGCGAGTCGCCTTCGCCCTCGTCCTGGCCTCCGTCGCCCTGGCCTCCATCCCCGCCACCGTCGCTGGGACCGCCATCGCCGCCGCCGTCCTGCCCCCCATCCGAGCCACCGTCGCCAGGACCGGCATCGCCGCCGCCTCCGTCCGCGCCGCCGTCCTGACCGCCATCCTGCCCACCGCCGTCCTGGCCTCCGTCGGCCCCGCCGTCCGCGCCACCATCCGGACCGCCGTCCTGGCCTCCGTCCTGCGGCGTGCCGCCGTCACCCTTCTGGCCACCGTCCTCGCCCGCGTCCGGACGTCCGCCGTCGTTGCCACCGTCCTGGCCTCCGTCGGTGCCGCCATCCGGGCCGTTCTGGGGCGGAGGCAGGTCGCGCAGCACCACCTCGTAGTTGTGCCGGGCCTGCGGATCCGTGGGATCCAACGTGAGCGCCTTGCGGTAGGACTTGAGCGCCTCCGTACGGTCGCCCGCCGTGGCCGCGAGGTTGCCCAGGTTGTACCAACTCTTCTGCGACAGGTCGGGCTGACGCGACGACTCCGCCACCTGCTTGAAGGCCTCGCGCGCTTCCGCGGAACGGCCCAGCTTCGCCAGCGCGTCCGCGCGGTTGAACTCCACCGTCGGATCATTGGGCCGCTCCTTCTTCGCGGCCTCGAAGTCCCGGAGCGCGTCCTCGTAGCGTCCGGCCGCGTAGGCCTCGCGCCCGCGCTGCACCAACGGGTGGTCCTTCTCCAGCGGCCCCACCGCCCATGCGGGCCCCGGCAGCGCCAGCAGCCCCGCCAGGCCCACCGCCATCGCGCGCGCCGCGCGCCGCCGCATCGGTTGCGTGCTCATGCGGCCCTCCGGCGCGAAGGGATGAGCGCCATGCCCAGCACCAGCAGCACCAGTCCGGGGACGGCGAACCACTGGAAGCGCTCGTCGTAGCGGACCGTCACGCGGCTCTCCAGCTCGCTCTTCTGCAACTGGTCGATGCGCTCCACCACCTGTCCCATCGCCACGCCGTTGGGCTGGTAGAAGAAGGCGCCGCCCGTGGCGTCCGCGATGGCCGTGAGGCCCGCGCGGTCCAGGCGCGTGATGACCGTGTCGCCGTTGGAGTCCTTCTTGTAGTCCACGAACTCGCCGCGCCGGTCATAGACGGGGATGGGCTCACCGGAGTCCGAACCCACGCCCACCGCGAGCACCTGGACGCGCGCGTCCTTGAGCGCGTCCGTGGCCTCGCGCACGTCGCCCGTGAGGTCCTCGCCGTCCGACAGCAGCACCACCACGCGCTCCTTGGAGCCCCGGTCCGCGTTGTCCAGCACCTGCTTGGCCAGCCGCAGCGCCGCGCCCACGTTCGTGCCTCCCTGGGGCATCGCGTCCGGATCCACCGCGCGCAGGAACAGCTTCACCGCCGAGTAGTCCGACGTGAGCGGCGACTGCACGAACGCATCACCCGCGAACACCACCAGGCCCGCGCGGTCGCCCTTCAGCTCGTCCAGCAGCGTGTTGAGCTCCAGCCGCGCGCGGTCCAGCCGGCTGGGCTGCACGTCCCTGGCGAGCATGGACTTGGACGCATCCAGCGCCACCACCACGTCGATGCCCCGGCGCTTCGTCAATTCGCTCTTCGTGCCGCACTGGGGCTGCGCGAGCGCGAGCCCGAACAGCATCAGCCCCAGCCCGTACAGGCCGCCCTGCACCGCCGGCCGCCACACGGACACGCCGGGCGCGAGCGCCGTCACGTGGCGCTCCGCGATGAGCGCCGACAGCCGCGTCCTGCGGCCCAGCGCCTTGAGCAGCGCGAGCAACCCCAAGAGCAAGCCCACCAGCAGCAGCCCCAGGTACAGCGGCTGCGCCAGGCCCACCTGGTAGCCCAGGAGCGTGAAGCGCCAGGCGTCCAGCGTGGGCATCATGGGAACACCCGCAGGACGGTGGCGCGCAGCAGCAGCTCCAGCGCGGCGAGCCCGAAGGCCACCAGCAGGAACGGGTGGAAGTTCTCCTTGTACGTGGCGCTGGCGCCGCCCTCCATCAGCTTCGAGCGCTCCAGCGCGTCCAGCACCTTCTGCAGACCCTGCTTGAGGCCCTCCGGGTCGGTGGCGCGGTAGTACTCGCCGCCGGTGCGGTCCGCGATGTCCTGCATCAGCTCCGGGTTGATGGGGATCTCCGTCTCGCGCCAGACGGTGTTGCCGAACAGGTCCGTGCCCTGCGGGAAGGGCACCTTGCCGCCCTTGCCCACCAGGATGGTGTAGATGGGGATGTGGAGCGACGCGGCCATGTTCGCCGCGTCCAAGGGCGAAATCTTGCCGGCGTTGTTGTCGCCGTCGGTGATCAGCACCACCACGCGGCTCTTCGCGTCGGAGTCGCGCAGGCGGTTGAGCGACGTGGCGATGGCGTCACCAATGGCCGTGCCGTCCTCCAGCACGCGGGTGCGCAGCTGCTTGAGCACCTCCTTGAGCACGCCGTAGTCCAGCGTCAGCGGGGACTGCGTGTACGCGGCGCCGGAGAACACCACCAGGCCCAGGCGGTCGTTCACGCGGCCGGAGATGAACTCGGTCAGGACCTCCTTCGCCACGTTGAGGCGGTTCTGCGGACGGAAGTCACCGGCCTCCATGGACGTGGACAGGTCCAGCGCCACCACGATGTCGATGCCCTCCACCGACAGGTCGCGCACGCGCGAGTCGCGCGACTGCGGCCGGGCGATGGCCACCACCGCCGCCACCAGTGCCGCCACGCGCAGGATGGGCAGCAGCGGCAGCAGGTACGTGCGGAAGCCCCGGCCGCCCTTCGCGAAGACGTGCGCGGCGGAGAAGCGCAGCGTGGCGCGGCGCTTGCGTTCCCAGAACGCGAGCGCCAGCAGCAGCGGCGCCAACAGCAGGGCCCAGAGCGCCTCCGGGTTATTGAACGCGAGGTCCGGGGGCAGCATCGGGCTTGGGGGGAGCGGGAGGAACGTACGTTTTGGCGAGCAGGTCGTAGCCGAAGGCCAGCGCCTGATTGCAGGACTCGGGGGAAGCGTCGGCGCGGGCGTACTTCACCATGTCCGACTCGGAGACGAAGCGCATCAGCGCGTCCTCCGGCAGGCCCGGCGTGGGCAGCCGGCGCAGGGACGCCATCAGTTCGGACGACGTGCACTCCAGGGCCTCGAAGCCGTAGCGCTCGCCCAGGTAGCCGCGCACGATTTCGGAGAGGCGGAAGTAGAAGTCCTTCACGTGGCCGCGGCCGGGCAGGTCCTCGCGCTTGAGCGCGTCCAGGGACTGGCGCACGCGCACGTCCAGCGGCAGCACGGGAACGACCTTCTCGCGCTTCGGCCGGCGCTGCCACCAGCGCACCAGCGCCCAGACCGCGACGGCCACCGCCAGCGCCACCGCCAGCGCGTAGAGCAGCGTCCAGGAACGGATGGGCACTTCCTGCGGAGGCTGGTAGTCGAAGAGCTCCGCGCCCTGCCCCTGTGCGTCCGGCGGCAGCGTGGAGGTCACCTCCACCGTCTTGCCCTTGAGCACGAAGCGGCGCGGCCCCTCCGGAGTCGCCACGTCGAAGGCGAGGTCCGGCAGCTGCACGTCGCCCAGCTCGAAGGCGGAGAAGCGCAGGCCGAACGTCGTGGTCGCGTCGTTCGCGTTGTCCTGGCGCTGGCGCGTCTGCTGGAGCAGCTCCACCGCGCTCTCACCCGTGGGCGCCACCAGCTCATAGCGCTGGTCCTTCGGGTGCGTGAGCGTCACCTGGTAGGTGAAGGGCTCGCCGATGTGCACCGCCTCCGGCTCCACCCGCGCGGACGCGCCCGTGGGCGCCACCGTCTCCAGGGCGACGGGGGCCTTGGGCGCGCCAGGAGCTGAGGCCGGGGCCTGGGCCCACACGGCCGGCGCGCTGACGAAGAGGACGGCCGCGAGGACGAGCGCGTGTCTCATGCCGCCATCCTCCGGGCCCGCGCGCGGAAGAAGCTCGCCAGCGCCTTGCCGTGATCATCCCCGGCGCGCAGCTCCACGTGGTCCAGCTCCAGCTTCTTGAACAGCTTGCGGCGCTCGTCGCGCTGGGCCTGCATGGCGCGCATGAACCTGCCGCGCACGGCGGTGGAGCTGGTGTCCACCACGAAGCGCTCGCCCGTCTCCGGGTCCTCCATCTCCACCAGGCCGTGGGCGGGGAAGCGCTGCTCCAGCGGATCCTCGATGACCACCGGCACCAGGTCGTGGCGGCGGCCCACCAGGCGCAGCGGCTTTTCGTAGCCCGTGGCCATGAAGTCCGACACGAGGAACGTCACGGCCTTCCGCTTGGACACCTGCGTCAGGTACGTGAGCCCCGCGGACAGGTCCGTGCCGTGGCCCTTGGGCTTGAAGGTGAGGATGTCGCTCACCAGCCTGAGCACGTGCATGCGGCCCTTGCGCGGCGGGACGACCTTCTCCACCCGGTCCGAGAAGAGGATGAGCCCCACGCGGTCGTTGTTCGCGATGGCGCTGAACGCAATCTGCGCGGCCACCTCCGCGGCGACCTCCGCCTTGGTGCGGTCCTTGGAGCCGAACTCGTTGGAGGCGGACACGTCCACCAGGAGCATCACCGTGAGCTCGCGCTCCTCGGTGAAAACCTTGATGTAGGCCTCGTTCATGCGCGCGGTGACGTTCCAGTCGATGAAGCGGATCTCGTCGCCGGGCTGGTACTGGCGCACCTCGGAGAAGGCCATGCCGCGGCCCTTGAACACCGAGTGGTACTGGCCGGCCAGCATGTCGGAGACCACCTTGCGGGTGCGGATCTCCAGCTTGCGGATGCGGCGGATGAGGTCCTTGGGCAGCACGGGCGCGCTCTTACCGGGGCCTTGTCAGGGGACTTCCACGCGGTCGAAGACGCGCTGGATGATCTTCTCCTGGGTGAGCTCCTCGGCCTCCGCTTCGTAGGTCATCGCGATGCGGTGGCGGAGCACGTCGAAGGCAATGGCCTTCACGTCCTCCGGGGTGACGAAGCCGCGGTGGCGCAGGAACGCGTGCGCGCGGGCCGCCTGCGCGAGCGCGATGGTGGCGCGCGGCGAGGCCCCGAACTGGATGTAGTCCGCCAGGTCCTTGAGGCCGTAGCGCGCGGGCTCACGCGTGGCGAACACCACGTTGAGGATGTACTCCTTCACCTTCTCGTCCATGTAGATGGCGTGGACGAGCTCGCGAGCGCGCACCAGGTGCTCCAGCGCGATGACCCGCTGGACCTTGGGCGACGAGCCGCCGGACATCCGGTCCATGATGATCTTCTCCTCATCACGGGTCGGGTAGCCCACCTTCACCTTGAGCATGAAGCGGTCCACCTGCGCTTCGGGGAGGGGGTACGTGCCCTCCTGCTCGATGGGGTTCATCGTGGCCAGCACGAGGAACGGCGAAGGCAGGCCGAAGGTCTGGTCGCCGATGGTGACCTGGCGCTCGGCCATGGCCTCCAGGAGGGCGGACTGGACCTTGGCGGGGGCGCGGTTGATTTCGTCCGCGAGGACGATGTTCGCGAAGATGGGCCCCTTGCGGACGGTGAACGCGGCCGTCTGCTGGTTGTAGATCATCGTGCCGACGAGGTCGGCCGGCAGCAGGTCGGGCGTGAACTGCACGCGCATGAAGGTGGCGCTGAGCGAGTCCGCCACGGTGCGCACGGTCAGCGTCTTGGCGAGTCCGGGCACGCCCTCCAGGAGGACGTGGCCGTTGCACAAGAGGCCGATGAGGATGCGTTCGAGCATGTACCGCTGCCCGACGATGACCTTGCCGGTCTCCTGGTTGAGGACCTCGACGAAGCTGCTTTCCTGCTGCACGCGTTCGGTGAGCGCGCGAATGTCGGTGTTCATGTCCCCTCTGTCGGCCTGGGCGGCGGGCAGCCTAGGGTTCCCGGGCGTCCGGCTCAACACCGCTGTACGCCGGACATTCCGTCAAGCCGCCCTGTCCCGTAAAGGGTCATCCTCCCATGTCC